>NZ_JBEOXI010000390.1:0-5260 GCF_040296465.1 Streptomyces sp. NPDC002130 | reverse complement strand
TGCGCTTCGGGCGATGTCCGCGCCTTGGCTGTATCCGATGATCGCGAATGGCTCTGTGGTGCTGAGGATTCGTTCCCGGAGTCGCGATTCGGCGTGATGGACGGAATTTGCGTAGGAGAATCCGATGCCGTAGGCCGCGGGGTAGTCGACCCAGTGGATCGTGAATCGGGTTCCGACGCGGCGTGTGGTGTCGGTCAAGAGTCCGTGTGGCAGCCGTGCGGTGGGTTTTTCGCCGGTGCCGCCGACGACGTAGAGGGTCGCAGTCATCGACCGGACTTTTTGAAGAACTGGTCGCCGATCATGCTGCCGACACGTTCGAGGGTGTCACTGACCAGGTCGTTGACGCCGGTGGTGACGTTGATGGTGTTGTCGACCTTTGGTGGCGATTGGAGTGCGTCTGCGATCCGTTCGAGCTGGTCGGCGATCTTCTGCATTACTTCGAGGTTCGCGGTGACCATCTGTTCGTAGTTCATCGGTCGTCTCCGATCAGATATTGGATTTGGAGGGCTGGGGTCGAGTCCGGGTCAATCGACAGTGCAGCGATGTCCGTTTCTCCTCCGAGGGCTTTCACGATGGCGTCGAGAATGCTGATGGTGTGCTCGGCGGTGATGATCGGACGCCTTCCGGCAGGAACCGTGACGGCGTCTTGGATGATGCGGCCACGCCAGTAGTTGGTGGTGATCGCTGCGATCTTGTTTCGGCGTTCGGGTGAGTCGTTCATGCGCTTCGGCTCTCGTGGGTGTTGTCTTGCCGGTAGGTCACGTGCACGCCGGTAGGTTCGCCTGAACTGGCAAGGCGTTTGGTGACTTTGAGGTCGGTGACTTGGTTGTCGTCGATGTAGATCACGCCGGAGAGGGAGTCGAGGACGCCGCGAGTCAGCTTGTCGATGTCGGGGCGTTTGACGGCGGGGAGAAGTTTCCCGATGGCGTACTTCGGGCGGGGCATCACGAATTCGAGGTGGATGGCCGCGGCTTGTGTGGGGAATAGGGCTGCGTCGCGAGTGACGTTGACGGCTGCGGTTTCGCGGACAGTGCGGCGCCACTTCGGGAGCGCTTTGGAAGATTCGGCAAGTACCGGTTTGCCGCCACGGAAACCTTTGAAGGACTTCGACCCTTGGGGTGCGGGGATTCCGGGGACGAAGAACGTGGTCATGCCTCGCGACCTCTCGTGCGTGAGCGGTGGGCTACCTCCCACCTCAGCTGTCTACTGTCGCACTCGATAGTAGATAACCTGGAGTCGAGGATAGCCCACCGTGTCACGAGTGGACGGCTACTTCCGTCTCCGCGCCTTGGCGCGTGCTTCTCTTTCGCGTCCCATGCGCCTGAAGCGTTCAGCGTTGGCCGCGTACTCTTCTACCAGCCGTGCGACGCGAGCTTCGGCTTCAGGCGAGGACCGGACCCCACTCGCGGTGGACTTGACGGCACTCATGTACGCCTTCGCGAGTGCACTCGAGGCGTTGTCGCGGTCGCGCGGTCGCTCCTCCCAGATCGTCCAGCCGATCCCGTCGACAATTCCGCCCGCGACTGCGACGACCTTGTATCCCTCGGCCGGCGTAGGTCGCCGCCCATCGGGGAGGTACCAGCGGCGGGGTCCTCCCGGGTATGCGGTGTACGCGCGCGGTGAAATTCGTGCGGCGTTCGAGATTGCATCGTCGCCCGTCGGCATCAATTCGGTTGCCGAAGGCAGCGGGTCTGTGCGGACCGGTTCAACCCTCCCCCACGCCGTGACGGTGATGTGCTCACTGTCGGCGTCACTTCGCCGGTCTGGCGCGGATTGCAGAGCCGGTGCCTTGTCTTCGGGCTTCTCCGGCTCGAGTAGTTCCCGCCGCAGCGAGGCAAGGTTGCAGAGGAACTGCTCAGGTGCGGACAGTTCGCGGTTGACGCGCGCGATCAGCTCCGGCGTGGGGTCCTCGGCGTCAAAGAGGGCTTGGACGAGCGCGGTGCGGGCTTCGGTTTTCGCGTCCGACATCGAGTCGCCGACCAGGTATTGGGAGTGCTCGCGGTCGGCTCGGGCAGACAGTTCTGCTCTCCGATCGGATTCCAGTTGACGTGCCTCGTGGGCGCGCCGGTGGGTGAGCATGCGCGAGTGAGTGATGTTCCCGGCGGCGACTGCGAGCAGAATTGCTGGCAGTAGCGCGTTTCCCGCGACGATGAGTATGACTGCCAGGATCGACAGTGCGATGCTCAAGCCGAGGGCGTATCGGTTCACGGTGAGTGTTCCTTTCCGCATTCGGTGCAGGTCAACGGCAGGAGGTAGCCGGTGACCTCCCTGCCGGTGAGGACGACGGAAGCGTTGAACCATTCACTGCCACAGCCGCATTGGTAGTTCGCGGGCGTGAGGCGGTGGCCGGTGAACTGGATGACGTTGCTGTAGTCGTTTGGGATGTCATCGGCCATGGCGCGCCTGCCGGTTGTGTCGGCGTGTGATCGGCGCTGCCCACATCGGCGGTGTGGGCGATGGCCGTGGGAGCGCACGCTCCTGCGGTGTTCGGGGATCCGGTTCCGGCTCCGGCGCGAATGTCGTAGTAACCTGCTGAAACAGACCTGCCGTTGGCACTTGCTGAAGCAGGCCGATGCCTAGATCGACCTCCAGCCCTAGGAGCGCGTCGCGAAGTATCTGCTCCAGGAGTTCCGTCACAGACACCGGAGGGACGAGCAGATCGATCAAGTCGATTGCATGAATGCTCGGGTTGGCAGGCTGGGTTGGTCCGATGAAATTCGATCCGGGGCAAAGTATCTCGGAGTTATCGTCTGCGTATCGGTATCCCGCGTCAACCTCACCGAAAGATCGCATCGTCTGCATGCGCTCGGTGATCTTGAGTCCGTGCCATTCTCGGCCGCAGTGCCAGCACCGTTCTTGGTTGACGTTGTGGTCGTATCCGGATCTGCTGTCGTAGGCGCTGAGTTGTTCGTCGACGAGTGCATCGATTTCGTCGATGATGTCTCTCATTTCGTGTCCCACCATTCTCGGTAGGTCGATACGAGCCACGAGTCGATCTGTGCGCGGTCTGGCTGCTTCGGGTAGTCGGCGGTTCGCGATAGTTGCATCAACTGCGATTCGAGTTCCGCTGCCCGGTCGAGCGCTTCGAACTGTGTGTGTTCACCGTTGCGGAGTTCGGTCAACCATGCGCGGTCGCCAGCGGGCATCGGTAGCGTGATTTTGCCTTCGGTCAACAGTTGCACGCCCTGAATACCAAGCCTCACCATGTGATACGCGAATTTGGTGTCGAATCCGTAGACGTCGATGAGTTCGGGTCGGTTTGTGTGCTTCTTGCCTCGGAGGCCGAGCATCTGTTCACGCTGCGACTTCAGATATCCGGCGAATCGGAAGGCTGATTGCCGTGAGACGAACCGTTCGGGGTGCGCCTGCAGGTCCTCGCCGACGTACGTGTTCAGGACCAGTTCGTGCGGTGGGATGAACATGAGCAGTAGCACGGTCGGATTTCCCGCCTCGGCTAGTCGCGCCCACTTGCGAAGTGAGTACACGACCAAGTCGAGATCACCGGCACCTGATCGGACGCCCTCGGGCTGGGTTCGGTACTGGTATTGCTCGAATTTGCTGACGCCGATGACGAACTCGGGTGGTTCGATGCAAACACCCATCTCGTCTCTGTCGTCGTTGCCGGTCGTGACGCCGTGGAGTCCTGACCCGACTTGGCCTCGCAGGACTGTGTTGGAATCGGCGATCGCCTTGAATTTCGGTTCACTGTGAGCGATTTCGGTCATCTCTGACTCCAGTGCTTGATGGCGTTGAAAACCTGGCCATGCTTGTGGACTTGTTTGTAGGCCCCATTGCCGAGCATCCACACCTGCGGATTGCCGCTGTGTGCGACGAGTGGGAGAGCTGCGCGGTAGGCGTTGTCTGGCAACAACTCTGCGTCGTCGAGGATGAGGAGATCGACCTTGGAGATTCGGATCGTGTCGCCCGCGCGTGCGGCGTAGTGGATCACGCTGCCGTTGTTCATCTCGATACGCGACTGACCTGCAACGAAGGAGACCCGTTTAACTGCCTGGCGAAGTGTATTTGCCTCTCCGAGGATCTGAGTGAGATTCCGCTGAGCGTTCCGGACAGCTCTGGATCGAGCTGCGGTGTGGACGATGCGGTGGTTCGAGGACAGCAGCAGCTCGTACAGTTCACGAGCAAGAGTGATGCGCTCGCGATCGTTCGGGTCCGGTGTCAGGATCCCGACGCGGGGCGCTTCCCAGGTCTCGAGGATTGTGCTCATCGTGTCTGTGAGGGTGTCACGCTGCCACTGGTCAAGGTCCAGGCCGGCGGCAGCTGCTAGAGCCATGGCGTTCTCGCTTTCGCTGTGAGAGCGCGCCGGCACGTCCTTGATTTGCGGATCGCATTTGTCGCCTCGGGGTTCGGTCATACTGTGCTCCGGTGCTCGGTAGCGTCGAAGCAGTTCTTGAGGTATCTGGCGTCGTCGAGCGCATTGTGCTCACCGGAGACTTGCTCGGGCAGCTCTGGTCGCCCCAGATCGTCGAGCCGCTGCTGAAACTCGCGGGTATACATCGGTAGGCCTTTGGGCAGCATGATCATTGGTCCCCACAATTGCGCGAGCGCGACGTGATCGTAGGCACCGAAGTCGGCCCACAGTTCCGGTTCCGGGGCCGCGAGCAGGAACTCACGCACCTCGTTGGCGATGACCCACTTCGGCTTCACTAGCACCGACCGCTTGTTCAGAGACCACGACCACTGGTTCGAGCCGAACCCTCTCGTCGGCTTACCGCCGTTGAGAGGGAGGTGCGGGACGACGTTCTGGCACAACCAGTCGTTCTTCGCGATGCGGTCGCGGTCCATGTCCGAGTTGACCGCGTAGTACTCGCGTCCGTCCTCGGCAACGATTCCGATCGAAATCAGATCGATCGTCGAACCGTCCTCGTGGAATTCGGTGTCGTAGAAGTACTTCACGTGTGAACCTCCTTGGTGGCCAGAAGGATGAGGCGGGATTTCGGTATCCGGTTTGCGCAGCGGATTTCGTTGGGCGCGGTTCCGTAGAACGGGAGTACGAAGATTTCGTCGCCGCGGTCGAGGCGAACTTGCCAAAGATCCCACGACGGAATGTGTTTCATCCATCGCATGCCAGCGGAGTACCGCCAGGCGGTCGCGGGGTCTGCGCTCATGCACACCATCGGTCTGGCGTCACCGGCCCCGGCTTCGTCGAGGGACACCAACCCGTTCTTCGTCAAGATGAAGGAGGGCGCGGAGAAGTCCGCGAAGGCCGAAGGCGTCAAGCTCATGACCGCGGCCGGCAAGT
>NZ_JBEOXI010000389.1:0-5270 GCF_040296465.1 Streptomyces sp. NPDC002130 | reverse complement strand
ACTCGGCCTCGGCCCGGGCCAGCCACGCCTGTCCCTCGGGACCCTGGGGCGTGCCGTCGTCGCGGGTGGCCGTCGTCCGCGCCAGTTCCACCAGTTCGGCCGCGGTGTCCGTCCAGCGACGGGCTCCCGCCTCGTCACCGGCCGACCGCAGCCGGGCCGCCGCGTCGGCCACCGCCGACAGCGCCAGGGCGGCGAGCCGCACCGTGACGTCCGGACGGGTACCCGCCTCGTCGATGAGGGCCGAGACCGTCGACCGCATCCACCGCACCGCGTCCTCGGGATCCTCGCGCAGCGCCGCCGCGTCGGTGAGCACGATGCCCGCGACGAGGGTGGCCATCCAGTCGAAAGGCCCCTCCAGCAGGGCACGCGCCCGGTCGGCGGCCGCGAAGTCACCGCGCGCGAGCGTGACGTACAGCGCGGGACCCATCGTGTACCCGCCGGCGGCCGGCAGCACGTCGGCGTCGGCCGCCGCCGCGCGCACACACTCGTCCCAGCGGCCCAGCACGTTCAGCACCAACAGCCGCAGGTAGCGCATCTCCAGCGGATACGTCGACGACAACAGCCCGGCGCGCCGCGCCCGGTCCAGGCCCTCCGTCAGCCAGGGCACACACTCCGCGAGGGCACCGGACTCGTAACAGCCCATGGCCAGGTTGAACAGGGCGCGCAGCTCCACGGGCGCGTTGCCCGAACTCCGGGCCAGTTCCCGGGCTTTGATCAGCCGCTGCCGGCCCGCCGCGCCGCGCCGCCCCTCGCCGTCGAAAACGGCCAGGGAGATCAGCAGGTCCGCCTGGGCATCGGTCACCCGCAGCCGCTCCGCCACCCCCAGGGCCCGGCGGGCGACCTCGAGCGCGGTCTCGTTCTCCCCGACGTGGCGTGCGGCCAGGACATGGGTGGCCGCCGCCCACACCCAGGTCGGGGACGGCGGGTCCTCCGGGATCATCGCCAGTGCCTCGCTGCTGTACGCGAACGCCGCCGTCAGGCTGTCCACGCTCAGCAGGTTCCCGGCGAGGGTGTAGCGGACCCGCGCGGCGAGTTCGGACTCGGCGTCCTGGCCGAGTCCGGCCAGCGCGGACCGGGCGAGGGACACCGCCCGGTGCAGTTCCCCGGCGTGCGCGGCCGCCGCCGACGCCCGCAGCGTCAGTGTCACCCGTTCGACGCCCGGGGGCCGGGCCCCGGGACCGACCGCCGACCACAGGTCCAGGGCCGCTTCGAGATGCCGTTGTTCCTCGGCCGGCGCACCGACTCGCTGGGCGTGATCGGCGGCCTCCAGTGACGCGGCCAGCGCCTCGGGGAGGTCGTGGCTCTCCCGGTAGTGGTGGGCGCGCTCGGCGGCGCTCTCGACCCGCCCGCGCCCGGCGAGCAGCCGTGCGAACGCGCCGTGCAGCCTCGCCCGCTCCCCGGGCAGCAGGTCGGCGTAGACGGCCTCGCGGGCGAGCGCGTGCCGGAAGGAGTACGTGTCCCCGTCGCCGGCCACGAGCAACTGCCGCCCCACCGCCTCGCGCAGCGCCGACTCCAGCTCCGCCTCCGGCAGCCCGGCCGCCTCCCGCAGCAGGTCGTGCTCCACCCGGCGCCCGGCGACGGAGGCGGTCCGCAGCACCTGCTGGGCCATCTCGGAGAGCTGCTCGAAGCGGATCAGCAGTACATCGGCGAGTCCGCTGGGCACACCACCCGACTCGGTGTCGGTGGCGGCGAGCAACTCCTCCGCGTAGAAGGCGTTCCCCTCGGCCCGCTCCACGATCCGCCGCACCGTGGCGTCCGGCAGCGGCCGGGTCTCCAGGGCCCGCACCAGCCGGTCGACGTCGGGATCGGCCAGCGGCCGCAGCTCCATCCGCTCGACGACGGGCAGCCGCACCAGCTCCGCCAGCAGCGGCCGCAGCGGATGCCGGCGGTGCAGGTCGTCCATCCGGTAGGAGGCGAACACCGCCAGCCGGTGCCGGAGAACGCCCCGGCCCAGCAGGAACCGCAGCAGGTCCCGCGACGACTGATCCGCCCAGTGCAGATCCTCCAGCACGAGCAGCAGCGGCGCGACCTCCGCGACCTCGGCCAGCAGCCCCGCCATCCCCTCGAACAGCCGCAGCCGCCCGTCCACGTCCCGTACGGAGTCGGTCCCGGCCCCCAGCAGTCGCTCGACCACGGGATGAGCGGCGAGAGCACCGGAGAACCGCTCATCGGCGGCCAGCACCCCGAGAATCTCGGTGAACGGGAGGTAGGGCAGCCCGACGTCCCCGAGATCCACACAGTGCCCGGTGAGCACGGTCATGCCCGCCGCGGCGGCTTGCCTCCCGACCTCGTCGAGCACCCGGGTCTTGCCGACCCCGGCGTCCCCGGCGATCAGCACGGCCCTGGCTTCACCGCCTCGCGCACGCTCCAGTACACCGGAGAGTCGCGTGAGTTCGGCATCCCGCCCGACGACGGGCGTGGCCGATGACGCCTGCTGCACAGAACCAACTTTCTTCTCAGGGGCGCGGGACGTCGACATGGTGCGGCTCCGCCGCGTGGGCGCGAACAACCGCACATCACCCGCAGCCGCCACCGGACAGCGGGCGTCGAGCTCCTAGGAGCGCAACACCTTCGCCCAGTCCGCCGGCACCCGCCCCGCCGGCCCCGGCGCGGGCTGGTCATCCGGATGACTCACCGGCTCCGCCAGCTCCGGCCCGCCCTCGTACAACTCGTTCGTCCGGTAGTTCCAGTACCAGTCCTCACCCGGCTCGAAGCTCTGCACGAACGGATGCCCGGTCTCCCGGAAATGCCCCGTCGCGTGCTTCGCCGGCGAACTGTCACAACACCCCACGTGCCCGCACTGAGCACACCGCCGCAGATGGAACCACCATCCCCCGGCCGCGTCACACTCGGCACACCCGCTGCCGCTGGGCCGCACACTCGGGTCGATCCCGTTCTCGCCACTCATGCAGACTCCTCCTCGACCGCTGTCAGCGGCAGCAGTACCTGGAACCGTGTGTCCCCGGGCTGCGACTCCACCCGGATGCTGCCATGGTGCTTGTTGACCACGATCCGCCAGGAGATGTCGAGCCCCAGCCCGGTCCCCTCACCCACCGGCTTGGTGGTGAAGAAGGGATCGAAGATCCGCTCCCGGTCCTCCGCCGGGATGCCGACTCCGGTGTCACGGAACTCCACCAGCAGCCGGTCGTGTTCCGCGGCCGTCCGCACGGTCAGCGTCCCCTCCCCGCCCGCGCTGATCATCGCCGAGACCGCGTTGTCGATCAGGTTCGTCCACACCTGGTTGAGCTCCGCCGGGTACGCCGGGATCCTCGGCAGCGTGCGGTCGTAGTCCTTGACGACCTTGATCTGCTTGCCGATCTTGCCGGACAGCATCAGCAGGGTGGAGTCGAGCAGTTCGTGGACGTCGGCGTTCTGGAAGGGCGCCCGGTCGAGCTGCGAGTACTGCTTCGCCGCGTCGACCAGGTGCGAGATGCGCGTGGTGGAGTCGTTGATCTCGTCCATCAGGAGCTCGGTCTCGACGGTGTAGTTGAGCCACCCGATCGCGCTGGGCAGGATGTCCTCGTCCACGGCGGCCGCGACCTGGTCGAGCCAGTCCACGTCGAGACCGGCCTGGACGAAGGTGGGCGCGATCCGCCAGCCCTCCGGGATGCCCTGGTCGTCCAGCCAGTCGGTGACGGCGTCCTCCCGGTCGGACGCCTCCAGCGGACTCAGCACCGGCGCCTTCGCGACCCGCTCGGCGGTGCGCTCCTGGATGTCGATCAGGTTGGCCATGACCTCGGGGGAGTACGAACCCTGCGCGATGATCGCCAGCTTGTGCCGCATCTTGCCGACCCGTTCCCGCAGGGTCGCCGTCGCCCGCACGGCCGCCGCGGCGGGGTTGTTGAGCTCGTGCGTGAGCCCCGCGGACAACGAGCCCAGCGCCAGCAGCCGTTCACGCTGTCCGATGGCGCGCTGGGTGCTCTTGGAACCGAAGAACAGCCCCTCCAGCAGATGCACCGCCATCGGGAACCACTCCTGCATGATGTCCGCGAACGTGTCGGCGGGCAGCACGAAGAACCGCGTCGGCTCCGTGACGCGCATCGAGTTGTTGTAGACCTGCCGCACCCGGTCGCCCAGGTACGCCTGCATCGACCCCGCGTACACCCCGCGCTGCGAGGTCCGGGTCACCTCCACGTCGTCCCCGCCGACCCGGCGGTACAGCACCACCGTGCCTTCGAGCATCACGTAGAAGCAGGTCGCGGGCTCGCCCTCGGTGTACACCGGCCCGGGCTCGAACCGCTCCACCCGCCCCTCGCTGCACAGCCTGCCGAGCTGCTCGGGCGTGAGCTTCTCGAACAGGAACAGCGCCCCGATCTCCTGCGGGTTGCAGGGCGCGGGCCGCCCGCTCACGACTGCTCCAGATACCGGTGGACGAGCATGACGGCCATGGCTCCCTCTCCGACGGCGGACGCGACCCGCTTCGCGGACTCCGAGCGGGCGTCGCCCGCCACGAACACGCCGGGCACATTGGTCTCCAGGTGGTACGGCGGCCGGTCCAGCTCCCAGTCCTCCGGGGGCCGGCCGTCGGCGCTCAGGTCGGGCCCGGCCAGGATGAACCCGCGCTCGTCGCGCAGCACGGTCCCGCCCAGCCAGTCGGTCAGCGGCGCGGCGCCGATGAACACGAACACCCACTGCGCGTCGACCTGTTCGGTCTGCCCGCTGTCCACGTCCCGCAGGGTCAGCCGCTCCAGACGGCCGTCGCCATGCGCCGACTCGACGACCGTGCGGGCCCGGACCTGGATGTTGGGCGACTCCTCGATCTGCTGGATCAGGTAGTGCGACATCGACGCCGTCAGTGACTCGCCGCGCACCAGCAGCGTCACCGACTTGGCGCCCCGGGACAGGTACATCGCCGCCTGTCCCGCGGAGTTGGCGCCGCCGACGATGTACACGTCCTGGTCCTGGCAGGAGGGCGCCTCCGTCAGCGCCGACCCGTAGTACACCCCGCAGCCGGTCAGTTCCTCGCAGCCGGGTGCCGCCAGCTGACGGTAGGACACGCCGGTAGCCAGGATCACGCTGTGCGCCGCCACCGCCGAGCCGTCGGAGAACCGTACGATCCGGGCGGCGCCGTTGACCTCCAGTGCCGTCACCTCGCGTGCGGTGAGGATCTCCGCGCCGAACTTCGTCGCCTGCCGCCGGGCCCGGTCGGTGAGCTGCGCCCCCGACACGCCGTCGGGGAAGCCGAGGTAGTTCTCGATGCGCGAGCTCTGACCCGCCTGCCCACCGGTCGCCGACCGCTCCACCAGCACGGTCCGCAACCCCTCGGAGGC
>NZ_JBEOXI010000388.1:0-5280 GCF_040296465.1 Streptomyces sp. NPDC002130 | reverse complement strand
CGAGGTAGGTGTCGCTGTCGTTCTGGTAGTACTTGATGTCCACCGGCTTGCGGCCGGCCTTCTCGTTCTCCTTGGACCACTCGACCAGCAGCTTCTCCTGGTTGGTGCCGCTGCCGACGGCGACGGTCCGGCCCGCCACGTCCTCGGGCCCGTCGATCTTCAGGCCGCTGCCCTTCTTCGCCTCGAAGGCCAGGTTGTCCTCGCGGTAGGTGGCGAAGTCGTACTTCTCCTTGCGTTCCTCGGTGACGGTGATGTTGCTGAGGCCGACGTCGTACTTGCCGCTGTCCAGGCCGACGAAGATGTTCTCCCAGGACACCGTGTTGAGGTGCGGCTCGAGGCCGAGGACGTCGGCGACCAGGTGGGCGAGGTCGGGCTCCACGCCGATGACGGTCCTGTTGTCCGTGGCGTGGAAGGTCAGGGGTGCCGCGGAGCCGGAGGAGCCGACGATCTCCAGTGTGCCTCTCTTACGGATCTTCTCGGGAACCTCGGCGGCTATGGAGTCCACCTTGGAGGTGGTGACGCGGTTCTGGTCGGGGCTGATGTTGATCCTCGTCTTCTCGCCGGTCGTGGCCGCGACCTCGATGGTGCCGCCGTCGGTGGGGTTGGCGCAGCCGGCGAGGACGAGAGCGCCGGCGAGTCCGAGCGCTGCTGCGGCGGTGGTACGGCGGGTGACGACGGTGGTGGCCATGGCGATGCTCCTCGCGTGAGGGTCGGGCGGGTGGTCAGAGGACCTTGGAGAGGAAGGCGCGGGTGCGCTCGTGCCGCGGTGCGTCCAGCACGGCCGAGGGTGATCCCTGCTCCACGACGACTCCGGCGTCCATGAACACCACGGTGTCGGCGACCTCGCGGGCGAAGCCGATCTCGTGGGTCACGACGATCATGGTGGTGCCGGTGCGGGCCAGGTCCTTGATGACGTCGAGGACCTCGCCGACCAGCTCCGGGTCGAGCGCCGAGGTGGGTTCGTCGAACAGCAGCACCTTGGGTTCGAGGGCGAGCGCCCGGGCGATGGCTACGCGCTGTTGCTGACCGCCGGACAGCTGCCGCGGATAGGCGTCGGCCTTGTCGGCGAGACCGACCCGGTCGAGAAGCCGGCGGGCGCTCTCCTCGGCCTCCTTGCGCGGGCGGCGCCGAGCGGAGACCGGGGCCTCGACGAGGTTCTGCAGGACGGTGAGGTGCGGGAAGAGGTTGAAGTTCTGGAAGACGAACCCGATGTTCGTCCGCTGCTTCAGGACGTCCCGCTCCCTCAGCTCGTGCAGCTTGTTCCCGGACCGCCGGTAGCCGATGAGTTCACCGTCGATGCTGACCCAGCCGCGGCTGACCTTCTCCAGGTGGTTGATGGTGCGCAGCAGCGTGGACTTCCCGGAGCCCGAGGGGCCGAGGACAACGGTGACCTCGCCGGCCCGGACCTGCAGGTCGACGCCGCGCAGCACCTCCAGCGGGCCGAAGCTCTTGTGGACGCCGTGGACCTCGACCATGACGGCACTCATGCGCTCTCCTTGGTGATGGACGTGACGAACCGGCGCGTGCGCTGGAGGGGGGTGGGTGGCGGGGTGCGGTCGGCGCCGCGGGCGTAGCGGCGCTCCACGTAGTACTGGGCGACCGACAGCAGCGAGGTGAGGACGACGTACCAGGCGGTGGCGACCAGCAGCAGCGGGATCACCCGGCCGTTGCGGCCGTAGATCACCTGCACTTGGTAGAACAGCTCGCCGATGGACATGACGTAGACCACCGAGGTGCCCTTGAGCAGGCCGATGATCTCGTTGCCGGCGGTGGGCAGGATGGCGCGCATGGCCTGCGGGAGGACGATCCGGCGGATCTGCCGGAGCCTGGGGATGCCGAGCGCCGCCGCCGCCTCCAGCTGTCCCTGGTCGACGGCGATGACACCGCCGCGGACGATCTCGGCGGCGTAGGCGGCCTGGTGCAGGGTCAGTCCGATGACGGCGGCGCCGATGGTGCCGATCAGGGTGTTGCTGTCGACGGACCAGAACACCGGCCCGAAGGGGATGCCGACGCCCAGCTCCTTGTACAGGGCGCTGAGGTTGAACCAGAACACCAGCTGGACGATCATCGGGATGGACCGGAAGACCCAGATGTAGGTCCAGGCGACGGTCGAGAGCACCGGGCTGCGCGACAGGCGCATGAAGGCGAGCACCGTGCCCAGGAGGAAGCCGAGTACGGTGGCGTAGGCGGTGAGCTGGAGGGTCACCCACACCGCCTGGACGATCGTCTCGGAGAGGACGTAGTCGCTGAATACGCTCCACTCCCAGACGGGGTTGGTGACCAGGCCGTGGGCGAACTGCGCGACCAGGACGACCACGGCCGCGCCGGCGGCCCAGCGGGCGTAGTGGGGGGTGGGTACGACTTTCAGGTCTTCGGGGTGCCCGGCCAGTCGTGCGGCCGGTTCTGTGATCGTGTCGCTGCTCATCGGGTCACCTGTGCTCGGGCGGGTTGATCCGCGACGCGTCGATCGCGGAGGCGGAGGTGCCCCACTTCTTGAGAATCCGGGCGTACGTGCCGTTCTTGATCAGTTCGTCGACGGCGGCCCGGAACGCCTTGGTGAGCGGGGAGCCCTTCTTGAAGGCGAAGCCGACATCGAGGCGGTGGTACTCGCCGAGGAACGTGGTCTGCGCCGCGGGCTGGGCGGCCTGGTAGCGCAGGCCGTTGATGGTCGACATGATCACGTCGATGCGGCCCTGCTGGAGCGCGGTGAGCGTCGCTCCGTTCTCGGAGTAGACCTTCACGTCGTAGGGCTTCCTGCCTGCCTCGGCGCAGATGTCCTTCTGCGCGGCGAGGGTCGACTCGAAGGTGGTTCCGGCGCCGGTGCCGATGGTCAGGCCGCACAGCTGGGTCAGGTCGGTGACCTTCTTCTTGACGGCGGTGCTGCCCTTCTTCACGGCGAAGCCCTGGCCGTCGTCGATGTAGGTGACGAAGTCGACGGTTTTCAGGCGCTGGGTGGTGACGCCGAAGTTGCCGGTGCCCACGTCGTACTTGCCGCTGCCGAGGGCGGGCAGGATCGTCTCGAAGGAGGCGTCCTGACGGTCGAGTCCGACGCCGAGGACCTTGGCGACGGCGTCGGCGATGTCGATGTCCTGGCCCGCGGGCGCCTTGCCGGGACCGTTCGGGTAGTAGGCGCCGGGCGGGAAGCCGACGGAGCTGCCGATGCGCAGCGTGCCCGACGCGCGGACGTCGGCGGGCAGCAGGGCGGCGACGGAGTTCACCGTGCGGACGGTGGCGACCGGGTCGTCGGTGGGGGCGGGGGACGCCTGGGCGCCCGCCGGTGCGGCGCCGGGGGTGACACCGGAGCCGCAGGCGGTGAGGGCCAGGGCGGGCAGCAGCACGAGGGCGGCTGTGCTGCGCAGACGGGTTCTGTTCACTGCTCGGGGACCTCTCGCAGGTGTTTCTCGAACGGCAGCGGGCCGATGGTCTCCGGGTCTGCCTCGGTGTCGAACAGGGGTGTGTAGCCGGTGGCCAGGTACAGGCCGCGGGCTTCGGGCTGGCGCGGGCCGGTGGTGAGGTGGACGCGCCGGTATCCGCGGCCCGCCGCCTCGCGTTCCAGCTCGGCGACGACGCGCCGGGCGAGGCCGCGGCGGCGGTGGGCGGAGTGGGTCCAGATCCGTTTCAGTTCGGCCGTGGCCGCGTCGTACCGGCGGAAGGCGCCGCCCGCGACGGGCTCGCCGCGTTCCAGCAGCAGCAGGAGCAGACCGCCGTGCGGTGGGGTGAACTCCTCGTCGGGGTAGCGGGAGATCTCGGCGTGCGCGTCCCTGCCGTAGCGTTTGGAGTACTCGTCGCCGAGTTCACGCAGCAGCGGCGCGACCCGCGGGTCGGAGACGGGTACCTGAATGACCGTCAGTTCCGGTGCGGAGGTCATCCGTTCACCGTCGCGAGGTGCTGCGCGTCGTGGGCCGTTCGCTCGGCGTCGTGCCCGGCGGCGCGCTTGGCGTCGCGCTTGGCGACCTCCTCGCGGACGATCGGGATCACGTGCCGGCCGAAGTCGATGGCGTCGCCGAGCAGGTCGTAGCCGCGGGCGGAGAGGATGTCCACGCCGAGGTCGTAGTAGTCCAGGAGTGCCTGGGCGACCGTCTCCGGGGTGCCGACCAGGGCGTTGGAGTTGCCCGCGCCACCGGTCGCGGCGGCGGTCGGGGTCCACAGGGCGCGGTCGTAGCGCTCCCCCGCCTCGGCGATGGCGATCAGTCGCTGGGAGCCGGTGTTCTGCGGCTGCGCGGAGCCGTTGTGGCGCTTGGTGATCGCCTCGCCGCGCTCCCTGCGGGCCTTGATCAAGCCGACCGTGCGGTGGGCCTTCTCCCAGGCCAGTTCCTCGGTCGGGGCGATGATCGGCCGGAACGCGGCCTGTATGCGCGGCACAGCGGTGCGGCCCGCGGCCTGTGCGGCGGCCTTCACCCTCTCGATCTGCTCGGCGGTCTTCTCCAGGGGCTCTCCCCACAGGCAGTAGATGTCGGCCTCGGCACCGCCGGCGGCGTACGCGGCGGGCGAGGAGCCGCCGAACGACACGTTGGGGCGCGGCTGCTGGACCGGGAAGACGTCGCTGACGAAGTCGTGGAAGCGGTAGTGCTCGCCCTCGTGGTCGAACGGCTCGTGCGTGGTCCAGATCTTCTTGACGATCCCGATGTACTCGCGGGTGCGGGCGTAGCGCTCGTCCTTGGTGAGGGTGTCGCCCTCGCGACCCTGTTCCCGGTCGTTGCCGCCGGTGATGAAGTGCACGGTCAGGCGGCCCTCGCTGATCTGGTCGAGGGTGGCGAAGGTCTTCGCGGCGAACGTCGGGTACGAGACGTTGGGCCGGTGGGCGAGGAGGATCTGGAGCCGGTCCAGCCTGCTCGCGATGTACGCGGCGGCCGGTGCCGGGTCCGGCGATCCGGAGCCGTAGGCGAACAGGACCCGGTCCCAGCCGTGTTCCTCGTGGGCCCGGGCGAGCCGGAGCGTGTAGTCCTTGTCGAAGGCGGCGCCGGAGCGCGGGGTGGTTTCGGATCCGTCGTGGGTGGCGGCGATGCCGAGGAACTCCACGGGCATGGGTTCTGGCCTTTCCTCAAGTCGTCCGGCGCCGTGCCGGGACAGCGCCGGGGCACGGCGGGGCGGCCCGCGGCACGGTCGGGGTGCGACGGCGCTTCAGGGCGTGGCGAACGGGGTGGTGAAGGAGGTGGCGAAGGGGGGTGATGGCGCCGGGGCCTGGGCCCTGGGCAGGGTGGAGCGGCGGCAGCGCGTGTCAGGGGAGAGACTCGGCCCGCGACGGGGGCAACAGCGTGGAAACGGGATGCCACGCCGGCG
>NZ_JBEOXI010000387.1:0-5319 GCF_040296465.1 Streptomyces sp. NPDC002130 | reverse complement strand
GAAAGATGTAGGCAATGCGCCCCAATCGGGCCCATTGCATGTGATCTGGCTGAGGGAGGATCGCCAGCTCATCGCCAATCTGGTGAGGGGACGAAAGCTGGATCGGAAACAGGCAGCCGCGATCAGAGAGGGGCGGGACAAAATCGACCGGACGATCAAGTCGTTCGAGGGTGCAGACGCTCGCGTAATAGTGCACACGATCAACTGCGAATCAGTGGGGCCGGGGCCAGACGACCGGCGTGGCCCGCGATGGCAACGCTCGTTCAGGTTGGCCAGAGAGGCAGTCGAACTGGTTCTCGGAGAAGAATACAAGGACATCATCGCACCCCACCTAACCAAGCTGGCAGTCAAACAGAATCCCGACCCTATCGAGAAGTGCCTGATCGACTGGCTCGGTAAAGACTTCCTGAGTTGATGTCAGAGCTGTAAGTCGTTGCAGGATGTGCACCGCTGGCACCGCCGCAGAAACGGATCCCCAAATATCACCTATGAGTGATATTATGACGAAGTGTCGATCTGGAGTGTGGACGTCGAGTTGGTCGAAGATTGGCTTGCACAGCTGGATCAGTCGTCCTATGAACAGGTTGTCGCTGCACTTGAATTGCTCGAAGAACGTGGGCCTCAGCTCGGTCGGCCGCTGGTCGACACGGTCACTGCCTCCCGCCACAAGAACATGAAGGAGCTACGGCCGGGATCGAGTGGGCGCTCGGAGCTGCGAGTGCTGTTTGCGTTCGACCCGCATCGAAAGGCGATCTTGCTGATCGCGGGAGACAAATCAGGTCAGTGGACCAAGTGGTACAAGAAGAACATTCCGATCGCCGACGATCTGCTCGACACCCACATCGAAAACCTGGAAGGGAAGTGAACGTGATGGCAAAAAGTCTCGACGACATGCTCAACGCACGGCCCGTCGACCGGTCCGCCGTGGACGCGCACAAGGGCCGACTGCTCGAGGAGGTACGGGCCTACCGACTCAAGGAACTCCGCAAGAATGCTGCCTTGACTCAAGGTGAGGTCGCAGACCGTCTCGGCGTCGGCCAAAACCGCATCTCCAACATCGAGCGCGGGGACCTCGCACGAATTCAAATCGACACCCTGCGCCGATACGTCGAGGCAGTAGGCGGTTCCCTGCGTGTCGAGGTCGAACTCGGAGACGACCGCTTCCACATCGCCTGACCGCAGTGCCGGCCGGTCACCTACGGCGGTGGATCACCGTAGGTGACAACCATCGAGACGATCTCCGGACCGGGCAGGATGACGCGCATCCACTTGTCGGGAACCTTCGCCATCTGTGACGCGGCAGCATCGCGGACAGACAACGGGGGACTCAGGACCAATTCCCTGTTCGCCATCTCCGGGTCGGGCGTGTATTTGGCGACCCGCCCACCCCAGACCGTGCCGCTTTTCATTTTGACCAGGGCATATGCGACACCTGGGTCAGGTAGATCGTCACGCAGGACCGACCTCCATGCGGAAATGTCGGAGATCGCGGCTTTGTCCGTGCGGTAGACGAGACGGAACGCGCCGTAGGAGATGCCGAGCGAGACCCCCAAGCAAAGGGCTGCTGCCCACGACACCGCTGCGAGGTGCGCGTTGACGTAACCTGAGCCGCCGCGGATCATCGACGCCGGATCCGGAAACGGGTACTTCTCCCATCGTGCGGCGACGATCATGCCGATTACTGTCACCACAGCTGCAGCGCCGGCACTGCACAGCGTCGACATCAGTGTGATCCGGCTGATCTCGGTGAACACCGTCTCGTGTCGACGGGTGCGCTTGGTGACGCTGGCCAGGTCGTACAGCAGCCCAGGAGCTACGAACACGAAGAAGGCCAGCACTGTCAGCCAGGTACCAGGTGTCACAGTCAGTGGTCGAAATCGCCCCACTGGTCGGAGACGGTTTCCCCGGACGCGGGCGGCGACTCCTGGCGTTGCTCGACAACCACCGGAGCCTCGACGTGCAGCGAGTCGATCGACCCCAAGATCGTGTCCGGATCCTTCGGAGGCACCGCGTAGAGCGTGCCGTCGTCCTGAGCTTCTTCAATACCCATGCCGCTGTCCGTTCGTTCACTCGCGCCGGCACTACTCGCCGCCACTCTGCGCCGTCAGTGTGCCCCATCACCACGACACATGGTGATCGAACCGATGGTCACCCGAAGCTGTCGAGGTCGAGGGTGATCTCGACACCCTCTTTCTCCACCACGATCTTCGCATGCACTGCGCCGGCCGCGGCTAGGTACTGGCGCAGGGTCGAAAGCAGCAGATCGTCGCGATTTTCTATTCTCGATACCGTGCCCTGATCAGTGTCGAGGATCGTTGCGACTTCGGTCTGAGTCAGCTTGCCCGCTTTGCGGATGTCCGCCAGGCCTTGTGCGTAGATCCGGTTCACTTCCGCGCGCTCGGACGCGTAGCGGGTGACATCGTCAGCGATCAACGGGTCCGCAACGAGTCGGTCGATGCGATCATTTCCGCGAATGAATCGGGTCTTATCCGACTGTTCGGTCATCGTTGATCTCCTTCTGTCTGAAACTTCCATGCTCGGACTGCGGCGTCGGCTCGGGGTCCGACACTGTTGTAGAACACGTCGCCGATTCTCGATTTGTCGCCCGCGAACAGTGCCACTACGACGGTGTTGCTGTCGGGTGGGAACCAGCAGATCAGCCGAAATGCGATGTCGGGGTCGAACGGATGGGCAGTGCGCCAGACCTGGTGTTGACCTGATTGGCGGACTCGTTTCAAGTCGGGTTCATCTTCTTGTGGACAGCCTCGCAGGCTCCGCAACAGCGAGAGTGCATCGGCGGCCCACGCGAGGAGGCGCCGGGAGAGCTCGTCTCCTCCTCTGGCCGCGAGAGACCCGATTCGCCTCGTGGACTGAGGAAAATCGGGTCTCTCGATTTGCTTTGGTGAGCTACTCGGCCAATCGACGCAGACCGAGTACTGCCTCTGCGGCGGCGATTGCTTCTTCCTTACGTTCGCTCCAGCCCACGTTATCCCCCGCGTCGATCATGATTGGGTTTCGCAGGGGCACCTCGTACGGAAGCGTCCCGATACCGGTGGAAACCCACAGGTGGAACGCGCCGCCAACCTTCCATCCACCGTCCGACTTCAGTATCGCGGCGACGTTGTGGGTGACATTGAGCCACTGCGTCGCCCCGATTCCGCCGTCGTCGTATTCGTAAATAGGGCTGACGCGTTTTCCGGGGCCACGGCCTCGGTTGTATTCCTCGTCCGGAGTCGCCGCAACAGGGAACCCGTCCAGCCAATACTCCTTAATGATGGCCCTCACCTCGTCGCCCAGCAACGCCCAACCATCGGCATAGCCCGTCATTCTTTCCTCTTCGTTGTGTGCCCTGCCGACTGGCACTGTTCTACGCACGCGTATCCATGACCATTCAAGCGGACATATTTCCAATACTGACTCGGTAAAATCCTCGCCCTGGAGCAACGGCCGCGACCAGTCAATCCGACGTACCCTCGAACAATCGCTCAATCCGACGCACATGTTCACGCGTATAACCAGTCCGACGAACAACCTCCACCTGCGAAACTCCAGACTGTCGCGCGCGCCAAATCTCGCCGTACAGAGCATCCCGAGCAGCCTTCTCCGCGACTACTGCACGCTTGTGCGCCTCGACGGCCTTCTCCAGCGGATCCATGCAGGTGACGTTACCGTCCGACCTGGACGCGAAACGATTCTGAACCGAGTCCACCCTGAATGCTCGGCCAAATGTCCTTCTCACACTTGCCAATGTGACATGCATGAGGCATCCTGAATGTCACATAGAGTTCTTTCCTTCGTGCTTCACAATCCGCGACAGCTCCAGTCACGCTGACCGCATCGCAGACAGAGGACCTCATGACATCCACGGCAACAAATGTCCATGCCCACGCGCAGCGCGCCTGCGACTCCCTCGTCGACCTTGCCGACAATCTCGACGCACTCGGCCGCTACAACCTCCCACAAGACATCCACACCGCAGCCCTGACCGCACAACACATCTCAAACATCCTCAAAGTCGCTTACCAAATCGCGTTCGCCTACCACAACGCCATCCCAGCACCCCGCGATGCGCTCAAAATCTACGACGTCGACGAACGCTCCTATCTCCGCGTCATCCGCAAACACAGTCTCTTCGCCTTCCGTTCCGGATACGACGCATTCCGCTGCTTCGACGACATCCACGACGTCGCACGACGACTGGAAGCGACAACCAACGCCAAGACCGCAGAGCGACTGAGACCGAAGGGCGAGTAGACATTCCGCCCACAGACTGATCCGTTCACTGTCGTACCCCTACACAAGGATTCCGTCCATGCCCGTGCGCGCCATACCTGGACTTACCGATCTCGCCACTCTGCGACCAGATCTCGCCGCAGAGTGGGATGCAGAGAGAAACAAACGGCAACCGACCGATATCACGCCGAAAAGCAGCATCCGGGCGTGGTGGCGATGCGGAAAGAAGCATTCCTATCAGGCCTGCGTCGCCGACCGCACTGCCAAAATCGGTCCAGGATGCCCCTACTGCACACTGATCCGCCCAATTCCCAATGAAACCGACTTACCTACGACTCATCCCGAAATCGCGTCCCAATGGCACCCCACCTTCAACGGCGACCGGACGCCTACCGGCTTTACAGCAAAAAGCAACTGGAAAGCTTGGTGGCGATGTGCCGGCGGTCACGAGTACCAAACAGAAATCACAAAACGCACCAACAGAAAATATGGGTGCCCACACTGCGCAGGTCGCTACGCGATCACCGGGGTCAACGATCTCGCGACAACCGAACCCGAGATTGCAAAGGAATGGGACACCATCCGAAACGATCGACCACCAACTGCAGTCAAGACAGGATCCGAGTACAGCGCGTGGTGGATTTGCCCAGACCGCAGTCACTCGTACGCATCAAGAGTCGAGCAGCGCGTAAAAGCGATAATTGGCTGCCCTTACTGCGGTGGGCGGTTACCTATTCCAGGTGAAACCGATCTCGCCACGCTACGGCCGGAGGTCGCGCGCGAGTGGCACCCCACCAAGAACACGCTCTCCGCCCACGACGTTCTCGTTGCCTCGAACAAGAGCGTCTGGTGGGCATGTTCCAGTGGTCATGAATGGAAGACCACGGTCGCCAGTCGAACAGGAAAATCTGCGACAGGCTGCCCGGTCTGCTCGAACCGGCGGATCGAGCAGGGGATAAACGACCTTGCGACACTTCGACCTGACATTGCTTCAACTGCCGGAACTGGGCGGAGAACCACTTCCCGGACAGCGGCGCGTCCGGCAGGGCACCGGACATGTTGTTGTTGTTGCGCGGGTTGCCCGTG
>NZ_JBEOXI010000386.1:0-5324 GCF_040296465.1 Streptomyces sp. NPDC002130 | reverse complement strand
TCGGCCGACACCGTGGAGACCGTGGACGGGCTGCGTGAGCTGCTCGCCTTCGGAGGGCTGGCCGAGCGGCGCCGCCGACTCGCCGAACAAGGCCGCCGGATCGGTTCCTCCCCGACCTCCGCTCGGCGTGGCGGGATCACCCACGCACGCGCGCGACGATCGCCGAGTGCGCCTCGGCACTGGGACCGGCGGGAGCGCCCCTGCACGACCTGCTCCGAGCGGAGCTCGCCTCTCCTCGGCGCCATCGCACCGACGCCGGAGGCAACGGCATACGCGAGGACTTGACGCTGCTCCGGGTGTGCGGTCAGGCCCTGACCGGAGCGGGGCACCGGTAGGGCCGGCGCCTGCGGGTGGCCGGACCGGGGCGGCGGTGGGGCCGACGCCTGCGGGTGGCCGGACCGGGGCCGGTGAGGCCGGTGGCCGGACGGGGCCGGTGAGGCCGGCGCCTGCCGGTGGCCGGTACGGGGCCGCCGGCAGGGCCTCACCCCGTCGTACGCCCCCACATCGGGCCGAAGCGGGCCCACTCCGCGTCCCACTGGTCGATGCGGCGACGCTCCAGGCGACCGCGAAGGGCACGGCCGGCGACCAAGGGGACGGCCGCGGCGCAGAGGCCTGCCGCGCCACCGATCAGGGAGGCACGTACACGGGCCTGGGACTCGGTGACGGGCCGGGTGACCTGGCGGCCCTCGGAATCCGTCCACACGGTGACCGGGGCACCGACGGCGCTGCCCGCCGGGACCCGCAGCTGGCCGGAGTGCTCGGACCCGTCCGCGGCGGTCCACCGTGCCGTCGCCCACACCGTCTCGGCGCGGGAGACATGGCCGTTCTCGGAGGCCGCCCCGGGGGCGCGCTCGGCGAGCCGTGCCACGAGGGGGCGCCACTCGACGCGTTCCCGGGCCAGTCCGTCCTCGACGGAACGGCTCACCGTCGTCCCGGCGAGCAGCGCGACGAACACGGTGAGCATCCACACGCCGAGGACGACCCAGGCCTCCACCCGGTCGCCACGGCGCTTGAGCGGATTGCGCCGCCAGCGCCACAGCCACACCTTCGGACCACGTAACGCCATCGAAGGCCTCCTCCTCACGAGCCCACGACCATTCCGCCGCTCTCCCCATACGGACGGCGGCGCCCGGATGCTCACTGCACCTACCCGGCGTGACGATCTCCACGGCCCCCCGCCCCGGCGAGCGCCCTGCCCAGGCGGCCCCGCGAGACCCCGTGCCCGCCTCGCCGACACCCCGTTGACCTGGGGCGCAGCCCGTTCCGGAGGTGACTGTCAGTGGTCGGGTGCAGACTGGCCGGTGTTCGGGACAAGGGCGTCAACGACGACGCCGCGGAGGTGATCGGCATGACCGAGGTACTGCTCGCCGTGGGCACGCGCAAAGGCCTGTTCATCGGGCGCCGGCGAGGTGGTGAGGCCTGGGAGTTCGACGAGAGCCCCTATTTCAACGCGCAGGCCGTGTACTCGGTCGCCATCGACACCCGGGCCGGGACCCCGCGGCTGCTGGTCGGCGGCGACAGCGCGCACTGGGGCCCGTCCGTGTTCCACTCCGACGACCTCGGCCGGACCTGGACCGAACCGGCCCGCCCGGCGGTCAAGTTCCCCAAGGAGACGGGGGCGTCCCTGGAGCGGGTGTGGCAGCTGCACCCGGCCGCCGCCGAGCCGGATGTGGTGTACGCGGGCACCGAGCCGGCCGCGCTGTACCGCTCGGAGGACCGCGGGGAGACGTTCGAGCTGGTCCGGCCTCTGTGGGAGCACCCCACGCGCTCGAAGTGGGTGCCGGGCGGCGGCGGTGAGGGCCTGCACACCGTGCTCACCGACCGGCGCGACCCGAAGGCGGTGACGGTCGCCGTCTCGACCGCCGGTGTGTTCCGCACCCTGGACGGCGGCGCGAGCTGGGCACCTTCCAACGCGGGTGTCTCCGCGGTGTTCCTGCCCGACCCGAACCCGGAGTTCGGCCAGTGCGTGCACAAGGTCGCGCGGGACGCGGCCACCCCGGACCGGCTGTACCTGCAGAACCACTGGGGCGTGTACCGCAGCGACGACGCCGGTGCGCACTGGACGGACATCGGCGAGGGGCTGCCGTCCACGTTCGGTTTCGCGGCGGTGGCGCATCCGCACAGAGGCGACACGGCGTACGTGTTCCCGATCAACGCCGACGCCGACCGGGTCCCGGCCGACCACCGGTGCCGGGTCTACCGGACGGCGGACGCGGGCAAGAGCTGGGAGCCGCTCTCGGCGGGGCTGCCCCAAGAGGACCATTACGGCACGGTGCTGCGCGACGCGATGTGCACGGACGACGCCGACCCCGCGGGCATCTACTTCGGCAACCGCAACGGCGAGGTGTTCGCGTCGGCCGACGACGGTGACAGCTGGCAGCAGCTCGCCTCGCACCTGCCGGACGTGCTGTGCGTGCGGGCCGCACTCGTCGGCTGAGGCGAGGACGAGGGGGACGGGGCAGAGGAACAGGCGGGGGACGAGGGTGCGCGCAGGCGTTGGCCACCGGTTGATCGCCGATGTCCGTACGGCAGTAGGGTGACGCCTTGTGGCACCACGACCCTTGCATGAGATCGTCGAAGCGGGCTGGGCGAAGGCCCTGGAACCGGTGGCCGAACGCGTCGCCGCGATGGGGGACTTCCTCCGCGCGGAGATCGCCGCGGGTCGCACCTACCTCCCGGCCGGGCCGAACGTACTGCGGGCCTTCCAGCAGCCCTTCGACGACGTACGCGTCCTGATCGTCGGTCAGGATCCGTATCCCACCCCGGGGCACGCGGTGGGGTTGTCGTTCTCGGTGGCGCCGGAGGTGCGGCCGCTGCCCGGCAGCCTCATCAACATCTACCGCGAGCTGAACGCCGACCTGGGGCTCCCCCAGCCGTCCAACGGCGACCTCACGCCGTGGACGCGGCAGGGTGTGCTGCTGCTCAACAGGGCGCTCACCACCGCCCCGCGCAAGCCCGCCGCCCACCGGGGCAAGGGCTGGGAGGAGGTCACGGAACAGGCCATCCGGGCCCTGGCGGGGCGCGGCAAGCCGCTGGTGTCCATCTTGTGGGGCCGTGACGCCCGTAATCTGCGCCCGCTCCTCGGCGACCTGCCCTCCGTCGAGTCCGCCCACCCCTCCCCCATGTCGGCCGACCGGGGTTTCTTCGGTTCCCGCCCGTTCAGCCGGGCCAACGACCTGCTGATCCGCCAGGGCGGCCAACCGGTGGACTGGCGCCTGCCGTGACGGGGGCGTCGGAGGGTTCCGGGTTTCTCGCCGTGGACTCCGGCGGCTCCGGGCTCCGGGCCGTGATCGGGACCGCCGAGCGTGGACCGCTGGCCCGCCGGGCGTCCGGTGAGCCGGTGCGCACGGGCGAGCGGGGCATCGATCCCGGGCACTTCATGGCGCGACTCGTGCCGTTGGTGCGCGCATTGACCGCGGAGGCGGGAGCGGTGCCGCTGACCACCGTCGCCGTCGGCGCGGCCGGGATGGCCTCCCTGGGGGGCGGGCTGCGCGCCGAACTGCCCGGTGCCCTGGCCCGGGAGTGGGGGGTGCGCCGGGTCGCACTGGCCGCCGATGCCGTGACCGCGTACGTGGGCGCGCTCGGGCCGCGCCCCGGCGCCGTGGTCGCCGGCGGTACGGGGCTGATCGCGGTGGGCACCGACCTGACCGGCTGGCGGCGTGCGGACGGCTGGGGGCATCTGCTCGGCGACTGCGGGGGCGGTGCCTGGATCGGGCGGGCCGGCCTCGAGGCCGCGCTGCGCGCCCATGACGGGCGCCAGGACGGCTCGGCCCGCCTGCTGGCCTGCGCCGAGGAGGAGTTCGGGCCGGTCGCGGGGCTGCCCGGTGCGCTGTATCCCCGTCCCGACCGGCCCGCCGTGCTCGCCTCCTTCGCACCACGCGTGGCCGCCTGCGCGGACGAGGATCCCGTCGCCGCGGGCATCCTGCGTACCGCCGCCCGGCACATGGCGGACTCCGCGGCGGCCGTGTGCCCCTCCGGCGGTGAGCCGCGCGTCGCCGTCACCGGCGGCCTGTTCGAGCTGGGCGAGCCGCTGCTGGGGCCCCTGGACGAAGAACTGGCCCGGCGGCTCCCACGGGCGCGGCGGGTACCGGCCGAGGGCGATCCGCTGCACGGCTCAGTGCGCATCGCGGCCGAACTGAGCACCGGTTCCCTCACGCTGCCGGGTGACGAGAGGATGCTGTCGGTGACCATCCGTTCGGGTGATTGATCCGATCACGTCCAATCTGTACGTAACTCAATAGACAAAACGGGACGGATACCGCTCACCTGCACCCTCCCCGAACAGAGGAGCCCAGGAAGCCAGTAACATGCGGCGCCATGAGTTCCCCCACTGGGCCCGCGGATGGCCTGCCCGTACGAATGCCGCGCCCCCGCCAGCCCGGACGGCACCGCCGTCCCGAGCCGCTGGTTGCTCCCGAGGGCGCGCCCGCGCTCGTCCTCGCCGTGCCGGGGACGCCCAGTAACACCACGCGCAGCCTCGCCGAAGAGGTCGTGAGCATCGCCCGCTCCGAGCTGCCCGGCCTCGACGCCCGCATCGGATACCTCGACGGGGACAACGCGGAGTTCCCCTCGCTGCAGGCCGTGCTCGTGCACGCGGCCGAGGAGCGCACGGCCCGTTTCGAGCAGGCCCGTGCCGCCGGCATGGACGTCAAGATGCCCGACGGTCCCGTCGCCGTCGTCGTGCCGCTGCTCGCCGGCCCGGACGGTTCGCTGCTGCGCCAGGTCCGCCAGGCCCTCATGGAGAGCCGTGTGGCCGCCGAGCTGACCGATGTCCTCGGCCCGCACCCGCTGCTCGCCGAGGCGCTGCACGTGCGGCTGTCCGAGGCCGGTCTGGCCCGTGCGGACCGTGCCCGGCTGTTCACCGTGGCGACCGCCGCGGACGGCATCATCCTCGCTTCGGTGGGCGGTGACGAGGCCGTGCAGGCGGCAG
The DNA here is from genome assembly GCF_040296465.1 of Streptomyces sp. NPDC002130. Taxonomy (NCBI): domain Bacteria; kingdom Bacillati; phylum Actinomycetota; class Actinomycetes; order Kitasatosporales; family Streptomycetaceae; genus Streptomyces; species Streptomyces sp. NPDC002130. The sequence continues at coordinate 394 of NZ_JBEOXI010000386.1, read as the reverse complement.
GCATCACCGGCATGCTGCTCGCCGCGCGTCTCGCCGTTCCGGTGATGGCCGCGGCCCTGGACCAGGAGGGCTCCATCGCGTCCGTCGCCGAGCAGCTGCGCTCCTCTGGCTCGCAGCAGCTGGCGCTCGCGCCGTACCTGATCGGGCCGGAGATCGAGCAGGTCCTGCTCGAGGAGGCCGCGAAGGAGGCCGGGTGCTCGGCCGCCGAGCCGCTCGGCCCGTACCCGGCGATCGGCAAGCTCGCCCTGGCCAAGTACACGACGGGCAGTGCGAGTTTCGTCACCGGACAACTCTGGGTGTGCATGCAGGTCCTGGTACAGATCGAACCAGTGCGGCTCAACGGTTCGCAGCCGCGACGGGTCTCCGAATTCAAGGTTCGAAAGCAGTTGGTTCA
>NZ_JBEOXI010000385.1:0-5338 GCF_040296465.1 Streptomyces sp. NPDC002130 | reverse complement strand
GCCGCGGCCCCGGGCGTCGGTGGGATCAGCTCTCGTCGTCCCGGCTGCCCGCCGGTGCGTCGTGCCACTTGGGGTCGTTCTCCCACTGGAGGTTGCGCTCACGGGCGGTCGCCATCGCGTGTTCGGCCTCCGTGCGGGAGGCGTACGGCCCGAACCGGTCCTTGTTGGGGCATTCCGGCCCCTCCTCGACCTTCTTGTGCTCCAGGCAGTAGTACCACTCACCCGGCTTGCCGACCGTCCGCTTCTTGAACAGGGCCATGACCAGCTCCTCTCGCCATCGTCATGTTCCCCCATGGCCGCTGGTTAGACTCGCTGGCATGTCTGGCCAGTCGCTGCTCGTCCCGGGGGAGCTGTCCCCCATCCGTTCCGTGCCCGGAAACATCCGTCGCCCCGAGTACGTCGGCAAGCCCGCGCCGACGCCGTACACCGGACCGGAGGTGCAGACGCCCGAGACGATCGAGGCGATGCGCGTGGCCGGCCGGATCGCGGCCCGGGCGATGGCCGAGGCCGCGAAGCTGATCGCGCCCGGGGTGACCACGGACGAGCTGGACAAGGCGGCGCACGAGTACATGTGCGACCACGGCGCCTACCCCTCGACGCTGGGCTACCGCGGTTTCCCCAAGTCGCTGTGCACGAGCGTCAACGAGGTCATCTGCCACGGCATCCCGGACTCGACGGTCCTGCGCGACGGTGACATCGTCAACCTCGACGTGACGGCGTACATCGGCGGTGTGCACGGCGACAACAACGCCACCTACCTGGTGGGCGACGTCGACGAGGAGTCGCGGCTGCTGGTCGAGCGGACCCGGGAGTCGCTGGAGCGGGCGATCAAGGCGGTCAAGCCGGGCCGGCAGATCAACATCATCGGCCGGGTCATCGAGTCGTACGCCAAGCGCTTCGGCTACGGGGTGGTCCGGGACTTCACCGGGCACGGCATCAACTCGTCGTTCCACTCGGGCCTGATCATCCCGCACTACGACAGCCCGCACGCGACGACCGTCATCCAGCCCGGCATGACGTTCACGATCGAGCCGATGCTGACGCTCGGCACGCACGAGTACGACATGTGGGACGACGGCTGGACGGTCGTGACGAAGGACCGGAGGCGGACGGCCCAGTTCGAGCACACGCTGGTGGTGACGGACTCGGGCGCGGAGATCCTCACGCTGCCGTAGCCCCCATCCGCACATCCCCGCACGGCCCGCTCTCCCGCAGAGAGCGGGCCGTTCCTTTTCTGCCGGGGGTTTTTACCGACACCACGTCGGGAAAAGTGTGCGCATGGAATCCTTCTCGACGCTCCTTCGGACGGCTTCCCGCGAGCAGCACGAGGAGGTCAGGGGCTCGACCTTCATCGGCGATCTGCTGGGACGCAAGCTCGGGGTGGACGCGTTCGCGCGCTACACGGAGCAGCTGTGGTTCGTGTACGGAGCGCTGGAGTCCGGCGCCCGGCGGCTGGCCGCGGACCCGGTGGCCGGCCCCTTCGTCCGTCCGGAGCTGTTCCGCATGACGGCACTGGAGCAGGACCTGGAGCATCTGCGCGGCCCCGGCTGGCGGACGACGGTCAGCGCGCTGCCGGCCACCCTGGAGTACGCGGAGCGGATCAGCGCATGCGCCCGCGCCTGGCCGGCCGGTTACGTCGCCCACCACTACACCCGCTACATGGGCGACCTCTCCGGCGGGCAGATCATCCGCGACACGGCCGAGAAGACGTGGGGTTTCCCGAGGAAGGGCGACGGGGTGCGCTTCTACGTCTTCGAGGAGATCTCCAACCCGGCCGCCTTCAAGCGGAGTTACTGCGAGCTGCTGGACGGGCTGCCCGGTGACGAGCTGGAGCGGCAACGGGTCGTGGCCGAGTGCAAGCGGGCGTACGGGCTGAACAACGGGATGTTCGAGGCGCTGGGTGCGGAGTTCCCGCTCACGGCGTGAACGGGCGGGGCCCCCCGCGCGCGGCGATGGGGCCCGCCCCCCCGTAGGGAGGCGCTCCGTCCGGGTCAGCGTTCGAGGTGGACCCGCCCGCCGACCTCGGTCCATCCGCCCGGCTGGGGCGCGGTGAGGATCTGGGAGCCCGCGCCCTGGGTGATGTTGAGGGCCCGGCCCAGCCGGTCGGTGAGCAGCAGGGCCGCGGCCCCGGTCGCCTCGTCCTCGTCGATGCCGTCGCCCCGCCCGGGGAAGGCCCGGGCCCTGATCCGTCCGGCCGGCTCGTCTTCCCACGCCCAGGCGTACACCCACTCCCCCGGCGGCGGCACGGCCAGGTCGTCGACCTCGGCGGCGCTGCCGTACTGCCGCAGCGTCCGCGGCGGCGCCCACTCCGCCCGGGCCTCGATCCAGCAGAACTCCCCGTCCTGCCGGGCCCCGACCACTCCGGCGGGCGTCACCAGTTCGGGCACGTCGAGCAGCCATGCCGTCCCGACACAGGGATGTCCGGCGAAGGGCAGCCGCAGGGTGGGCGTGTAGATGTCGATCACCCCGCGCTCGGGGTCGTCGACGAACACGGTCTCGCTGAACCCGACTTTCGCCGCGAACGCCTGCCGCTCGTCCCGCTCCGGCATCACGGAACCCTCGCGCACGACCCCGAGTTCGTTGCCGTACCCACCGTTCGGCCCGCAGAAGACGCGGAGCACGTCGTAGTCAGTCACGAGGGGAATTCAAACATCGCCCGGTCGGCCAGGTCGTCCCAGGCGGCCGGTACCGCCGGGCAGGGACCAGACCACGATCCGGCCCGACTCTGCCTCAGCAGCAGCCGGCCGCCGTCGGCATGGCCGGCGCATGCCATGGTCAAGGGTGCACGCCGGGGACATGGGGGCGGGGTGGTGTGTGGGCTGGGCTCGCCGCCACCGGTGCGCACCGGACCTCGCTTCCGTGCGCCGGGGCGTGTCGGGGCAGGCCGGGGGCCCATCGCGGGCCGAATCGCGACCTTTGACCTTCCCTTGACCCAAACATGGGGGCGACTTTGAGCCACTTAGGTAATCCTTATGTGCTGCCCTTAGGTGAGCCTCACCTTCCTCTCTCCTGGAGCCCACATGCGACCCGCCCGTCCCGCTTCCGTCGTCATCGCCGCCGCGGCGGCCCTGGCCGCCGTCACCGGCTGCACCGAGAAGAGCGACGCGAAGGGCGGCGACCGCGTGATCAACGTGACGGCGACCGACGACAAGTGCCAGGTGTCGAAGAAGGAGTTCCCGGCCGGGCACGTCGAGCTGGCCGTCGAGAACAAGGGCTCCAAGGTCACCGAGGTCTACGTCCTCTTCCCCGACGACCGCGTGGTCACCGAGCGGGAGAACATAGGCCCCGGCACCAAGCAGCGGGTCACCGCCGAGGTGAAGGCCGGTGACTACCAGATCGCCTGCAAGCCCGGCATGAAGGGCGACGGCATCCGCCAGGCCGTCAAGGCCACCGGCGGCAAGGCCGTCAAGCGCGACCCGCGCCTGGACAAGGCCGTGGCGGCCTACCGCGCCTACGCGCAAGCGCAGGCCGACGAGACGCTGCCGAAGGCCGAGGCGTTCGCCAAGGCCGTCAAGGACGGCGACATCGAGGCGGCCAAGAAGGCCTACGCCCCCTCCCGCATCGGCTGGGAGCGCACCGAGCCGGTCGCCGAGTCGTTCGGCGACATCGACCCCAAGGTCGACGTCCGCGAGGACGGCCTGGAGGACGGCCAGGACCCCGCCACCGACTGGACCGGCTGGCACCGTCTGGAGAAGGCCCTCTGGCAGGACAAGAAGATCGGCGACCGCGAGAAGGACCTCGCCGACCTCCTGATCAAGGACCTGAAGGACTGGCAGAACCGGGTAGGCAAGGCCGAGATCACCCCCACCTCCATGGCCAACGGCGCCAAGGAACTCCTCGACGAGGTCGCCACCGGCAAGGTCACCGGCGAGGAGGAGCGCTACTCGCACACCGACCTGGTCGACTTCAAGGCGAACGTCGAAGGCGCGCAGAAGTCGTACGACCTGCTGAAGCCGGTCGCCAAGGAGAACGACGCCGCTCTCGTCACCGAACTCGACGAGCAGTTCGCGGCCCTGGACAAGCTGCTGGACCAGTACCGCCCGAGCACGACGTCGTACGACTTCACCTCCTACGACAAGGTCGGCAAGGCCGACCGCAAGGAGCTCTCGGACGCGGTCAACGCCCTGGCGGAGCCGCTGTCGAAGCTCGCCGCGGCCGTGGTGAAGTAGCGATGACGGACACCGGCTCCCCCTCTCCCAGCCGCCGTTCCCTGCTCGGCTGGGGCGGCGCGGGCCTGGCGCTCGGCGCGGCCGCGGCGGGCGGCGCGGTGGCGATGGCCCGCACCGAGGACGACGCCGAGCCGGCCGGTGCGGCGATCGCCTTCCACGGCGCGCACCAGGCGGGCATCGCCACCCCGGTCCAGGACCGCCTGCACTTCGCCGCGTTCGACGTGACGACCGACGACCGTGAGGCCTTCGTCCACCTGCTGAAGGACTGGACGGAGGCGGCCCGGCGCATGACGGCCGGGCAGGCGGTCGGCGAGGGCGCCTACGGCGGCCTGGCCGAGGCACCCCCCGACGACACCGGCGAGGCACTCGGCCTCAAGCCCTCCCGCCTGACCCTCACCATCGGCTTCGGCCCGTCCCTGTTCGAGAAGTTCGACCTCACGGACCGCCGCCCGGAGGCCCTGGTCGATCTGCCGAAGTTCGCGGGCGACAACCTCGACAAGAACCGCAGCGGCGGCGACCTGTGCATCCAGGCCTGCGCCGACGACCCACAGGTCGCGGTCCACGCCGTGCGCAACCTGGCCCGCATCGGCTTCGGCAAGGTCGTCATCCGCTGGTCGCAACTCGGCTTCGGCAAGACCTCCTCCACCACGCCCGAGGCTCAGACCCCGCGCAACCTCATGGGCTTCAAGGACGGCACCCGCAACATAGCGGGCACGGAGACGGACCGCCTGAAGAAGTTCGTCTGGGTGGACGGCAAAGACGGCCCGCCCTGGATGGAGGGCGGCTCCTACCTGGTCGCCCGCCGCATCCGCATGCACATCGAGACCTGGGACCGCACCTCGCTGCAGGAGCAGGAGGACATCTTCGGCCGCGACAAGGGCGAGGGCGCCCCGGTCGGCAAGGCCAAGGAGCGTGACGAGCCGTTCCTGAAGGCGATGAAGCCCGACGCGCACGTCCGGCTCGCGCACCCCGACACCAACCACGGGGCGACGATCCTGCGCCGCGGCTACTCCTTCACCGACGGCACGGACGGCCTCGGCCGCCTGGACGCGGGCCTGTTCTTCCTGGCCTTCCAGCGGGACGTCCGCGAGGGCTTCATCCCCATCCAGCGCAGTCTGGCCACGGACGCGCTCAACGAGTACATCCAGCACGTGGGTTCGGCGCTCTTC
>NZ_JBEOXI010000384.1:0-5368 GCF_040296465.1 Streptomyces sp. NPDC002130 | reverse complement strand
GGGTGGGCCCCGGGCCTCGCGGCCCGGGCCACACCCGTCAGTGCAGGGACGAGATCAGGGCAGCTGCGCCGCCCGCGCCTCGCGGCGGTTGTCCCGGAAGTTGTTCACCCGCCGAGCCGTCGCGAACAGCGGGATCACCGCCCCCATGACCAGCTGGAGCGCACAGCCCGTCTGGAGCAGCAGCTGGCCGCTCGGCGCGTCGAAGGCCCAGGCGGCCATCATGCCCATGCCCAGCACGATCCACGACAGCATCGCCACGGCGAGCCGGCCCCGCGGCTTCGGGTACTCCACGCGGCTCACCATCAGCCACGCCGTCCCCAGGATCGCCAGCAGGGTCGCCACGAAGGGCAGCTCCAGCAGCACGATGGACACCACGGTCAGCGCGCCGAACGGTGACGGCATGCCCTGGAAGGTGCCGTCCTTGACCGTGACGCACGAGAACCGGGCAAGCCGAAGCACCACCGCCAGCAGCACCACGATCGCCCCGACCGCCGCGACCCGCTGGTACGCGCCCTCGGCCACCATGCCGTAGACGAGGACGAAGTACGCCGGCGCCAGGCCGAAGCTGATCAGGTCGGACAGGTTGTCCAGCTCGGCGCCCATGGGGGAGGAGCGCAGCTTGCGCGCCACCAGGCCGTCGAACAGGTCGAAGACCGCCGCGCACAGCATCAGGATGACCGCCGTGGCCGCGCTGTTGCGCGCCATGCCGGATTCCTGGCTGCCCATGAGGTCCGGGATCAGGATGCCGGTGGTGGTGAAGTACACCGCCATGAAGCCGCACGTGGCGTTGCCGAGCGTGAGGGTGTCCGCTATCGACAGGCGAAGAGAGAGGGGCATCTCCTCTTCCTCGTCGACCCCGTCGGACTCCGGGACCCAGCCGGCCTTGGTGTCAGGATCAATCACGGTCAATGCGAGTCACCCCCGCCACGGTCTTCTGACCGACCTCGACCGCGACCTCCACGCCCTCGGGCAGGTAGAGGTCGACCCGCGAGCCGAAGCGGATCAGGCCGATCCGCTCGCCCTGCTCGACCTTCGTGCCCTCCGGCAGGTAGGGGACGATGCGACGGGCGACCGCGCCGGCGATCTGGATCATCTCGATGTCGCCGAGCTCGGTGTCGAAGTGCCAGACGACACGCTCGTTGTTCTCGCTCTCCTTGTTGAAGGCGGGAACGAAGCCACCGGGGATGTGCTCGACCGACGTCACCGTGCCGGCCAGCGGCGCGCGGTTGACGTGGACGTTGAGCGGGCTCATGAAGATCGCGACGCGGGTGCGGCCGTCCTTCCACGGCATGATGCTCTGCACCACACCGTCGGCGGGCGAGATGACCCGGCCCTGGGTGATCTCGCGCTCGGGGTCGCGGAAGAACCACAGCATCCCCGCCGCGAGCGCGGTGGCGGGAACGGCGACGGCCTTGGCGGCGCCGGAGCGCCGGGCCCGCGCCAGGCTGAGGGCTGCGGTGGCGACGGTCGGAAGGAGCCACGGCGATGCTCCGCGCGCGAGGCGTACGCCGGCCCGGCTGTCGCGAGGTGCAGAGGTTTGGCTGTGGGGCATGGATGACCTTCGTAGCGGATGATGCCGCACTCTGACGGGGGACGGCGGCTTTCCGGCGATCGTAGCGGCTCGGGGCCGTAACTGGGTAAGCCAGGCAGCCGAGTCGGCGGCAGAAGAGTGCTGACGGGGTGTGATCTTCTTCTCCAAGAAAACACCCCGTATCCGGACATCTAGCCCTGGAATCGATACTCCTCGAGCAGCCGCCTGCCGATGATCATTTTCTGGATCTCGGCGGTACCTTCACCGATGAGCAGCATCGGAGCCTCACGGTAGAGGCGCTCGATCTCGTACTCCTTGGAGAAGCCGTAGCCCCCGTGGATACGGAAGGCGTCTTCCACGACCTCCTTGCAGTACTCGGAGGCGAGGTACTTCGCCATCCCGGCCTCCAGGTCGTTTCGCTCCCCGGAGTCCTTTTTGCGTGCTGCGTTCACCATCATCGCATGGGCGGCCTCGACCTTGGTAGCCATCTCGGCCAGCTTGAACTGGATCGCCTGGTGCTGGGCGATCGGCTTGCCGAAGGTGTGGCGCTGCTGCGCGTACTGGACGCCCAGTTCGAACGCACGCTGAGCGACGCCGCAGCCACGCGCCGCCACGTTGACGCGGCCGACCTCCACGCCGTCCATCATCTGGTAGAAACCGCGGCCGGTGACCCCGCCGAGCACACGATCCGAAGGAATCCGCAGGCCATCCATGATGAGCTCGGTGGTGTCGACCCCCTTGTAGCCCATCTTGTCGATCTTGCCGGGGATCGTGAGGCCGGGGCGGACCTCACCGAAACCGGGCTCCTTCTCGACCAGGAAGGTCGTCATCGACTTGTGGGGCGCGGTGCCCTCGGGGTGACCTTCGTCACTTCTGACCAGAACGGCCACCAGAGACGACGTTCCGCCGTTCGTCAGCCACATCTTCTGGCCGTTGAGGACGTACTCCTCGCCGTCCTTCACCGCCTTCGACGTGATCGCCGACACGTCCGAGCCCAGGCCCGGCTCCGACATCGAGAAGGCGCCCCGGATGTCGCCGGCGGCCATCCTCGGCAGGAAGTGGTCCTTCTGCTCCTGCGTGCCGTGCTGCTTGAGCATGTACGCCACGATGAAGTGGGTGTTGATGATGCCGGACACCGACATCCACCCGCGGGCGATCTCCTCCACGCACAGCGCGTAGGTCAGGAGCGACTCGCCCAGCCCCCCGTACTCCTCGGGGATCATCAGGCCGAACAGGCCCAACTCCTTCAGCCCGTCGACGATCTGCTGCGGGTACTCGTCGCGGTGCTCCAGCTCCGTGGCGACCGGGATGATCTCCTTGTCCACGAAGTCCCGGACGGTGGACAGGATCTCCTGCTGGATGTCCGTCAGACCGGCGGTCTGGGCGAGTCGCGCCATGGCTACTTCTCCTGCTCCCTGAGCTCGGGGCGGCCGGGCTGCTCGCCGCCGCGCTCCTTGATGTACGTCTCGGTCGGCACCATCACCTTGCGGCGGAACACGCAGACCAGCGTGCCGTCCTGCTTGTAGCCCTTGGTCTCGACGTAGACGATGCCGCGGTCGTTCTTCGACTTCGACGGCCACTTGTCGAGCACGGTCGTCTGGCCGTAGATCGTGTCGCCGTGGAAGGTCGGCGCCACGTGCTTCAGCGACTCGATCTCCAGGTTGGCGATCGCCTTGCCGGAGATGTCCGGCACCGACATGCCGAGCAGCAGCGAGTAGATGTAGTTGCCCACGACGACGTTCTTGCCGAAGTCGGTCGTCTTCTCCGCATAGTTCGTGTCCATGTGGAGCGGGTGGTGGTTCATCGTGAGGAGACAGAACAGGTGGTCGTCGTACTCCGTGACCGTCTTTCCCGGCCAGTGCTTGTACGTCGCGCCGACCTCGAACTCCTCATAGGTACGCCCGAACTGCATCGCGCTCAGCCCTCCGGGATCTCGAACTTGCTGGTGCGCTGCATACCGGCGGCGCGTCCCTTGCCGGAGATGACCAGGGCCATCTTGCGGCTGGCCTCGTCGATCATCTCGTCGCCGAGCATCGCCGAGCCCTTCTTGCCGCCCGCCTCGGACGTGTAGTAGTCGTACGCGTCCAGGATCAGCTCGGCGTGGTCGTAGTCCTCCTGCGACGGCGAGAAGATCTCGTTGGACGCCTCGACCTGGCCCGGGTGCAGCACCCACTTGCCGTCGAAGCCGAGCGCGGCGGCGCGCTGGGCGACCTCACGGTAGCCGTCGATGTTGCGGATCTGCAGGTAGGGGCCGTCGATCGCCTGGAGGTTGTTGGCGCGGGCCGCCATCAGGATCTTCATCAGGATGTAGTGGTAGGCGTCCGCCGGGTAGCCGGGCGGCTGCTCGCCCACGACCAGCGACTTCATGTTGATCGACGCCATGAAGTCGGCCGGGCCGAAGATGATCGTCTCGACGCGCTGTGACGCCGTCGCGATCTCGTTGACGTTGTTCAGACCCTGCGCGTTCTCGATCTGCGCCTCGATGCCGATCTTGCCGACCTCGAAGCCCATCGTCTTCTCGATCTGCGTGAGGAGGAGGTCGAGGGCGACGATCTGCTCGGCGCTCTGCACCTTCGGCAGCATGATGCAGTCGAGGTTCTGGCCGGCCCCCTCGACGACCGTGACGACGTCGCGGTACGTCCATTCGGTCGTCCAGTCGTTGACGCGCACGACCCGCGTCTTGCCCGTCCAGTCGCCCTCGTTGAGGAACTTGACGATGGTGTGCCGCGCCTCGGGCTTGGCGAGCGGGGCGCACGCGTCCTCCAGGTCGAGGAAGACCTGGTCCGCCGGGAGGCCCTGCGCCTTCTCCAGGAAGCGGGGGTTGCTTCCCGGTACCGCGAGACACGAGCGGCGGGGACGCAGACGGTTGACGGTCATGCGGGGACCTCCAGGGGGTCGAGCTTGTTCGCTTTCCGGATCTCGTCGACGATGCGGCCGATGATTCCGGTGATGTCGAAGTCCTTCGGGGTGAAGACCGCGGCCACTCCGGCTGCCCTGAGCTGCTCGGCGTCACCATTCGGGATGATGCCACCGGCGATCACGGGTATATCTGTGGCACCGGCCACACGGAGCCGTTCGAGGACGTCCGGCACCAGCTGGGCGTGCGAGCCGGACAGGATCGACAGGCCGACCGCGTGCACGTCCTCGGCGAGGGCAGCGTCCACGATCTGCTCCGGCGTCAGCCGGATGCCCTGGTAGACCACCTCGAAGCCGGCGTCCCGCGCCCGCACGGCGATCTGCTCGGCGCCGTTGGAGTGCCCGTCCAGGCCCGGCTTGCCGACCAGGAAGCGCAGCTTGCCGATGCCCAGGTCCTTGGCCGTGAGGTCCACCTTGCGGCGCACCAGGGCGAGCGTGCTGCCCTCCTCGACGGGGACGGCCACCGGCGCCGAGGAGACGCCCGTGGGCGCCCGGAACTCGCCGAACACCTCGCGCAGCGCCCCGGCCCACTCGCCGGTTGTCGCCCCGGCGCGGGCGCACTCCAGGGTGGCCTCCATGAGGTTCTCGCTGCCGCGCGCGGCCTCCTTCAGCCGCTCCAGCGCCTTGCAGGGGCGCGGGTGGTTGAACGGCGGCTGGTAGCGGCTGTCGCGCCACTGCTGGAGCGAGGCGATGACCCGGGCCTCGACCGCCGGGTCCACCGTCTGGATCGCGGTGTCCAGGTCGGCGGTCAGCGGGTTCGGCTCGGTGCCCTCGAAGGCGTTGACGCCGATGATCTTCTCCTGGCCGGACTCGATCCGGCCCCGGCGCTCGGCGTGCGAGGCGACCAGCTGCGACTTGAGGTAGCCGGACTCGACGGCCGCCATCGCGCCGCCCATCTCCTGGATGCGGTCGATCTCGGCG
>NZ_JBEOXI010000383.1:0-5443 GCF_040296465.1 Streptomyces sp. NPDC002130 | reverse complement strand
GCAACAACGCGCTGCCGCTGGTCTTCCTGCCGCTCATCTCCAGCGCCTTCGTCCCGGTCGACGCGATGCCGGGCTGGTTCCAGCCGATCGCCCAGTATTAGCCGTTCACGCCCGCCATCGAGACCTTGCGCGGACTGCTGCTCGGCACCGAGATCGGCAACAACTGGTGGATCACCATCGTCTGGTGCCTGGGCCTGGCGGCGCTCGGCTACCGCTGGTCGAAGGCGGTGTTCAACCGCGACCCGAAGTGACCGCGCGGACTGCCTCCGGCAGTTCGTCCGGCTCCAGGGCGGCATGCTCCGACACCGCGTCGGCGTACGCCGCCCCATCGGGTTGTCCGCGGCCTGCCGGACCCGCGCCGCTGCTGACCGTGGTTGTCCGTTCTTTTGGGCAAGCTGTGGGCACGAGTTCGTGGGACGGTGTGCCGACAGAGGGTCGTGGGTGCCGGCGAGTTCCGATCATCCACCGAACGGTCGGACACGCGCTCCAGCAGTCGGGGAAGCAGCACGGCCACCACCATCGAGCCGCCGCCGAACGCTCCGAGCGCCGACGACAGGTCCGCCGCACCGCGTCCCAGATGGTCGCGGACGTAGACCACGCTGTTGACCGTGACCATCGCGCCGGCCGCCGCCACCGCCAGGTTCAGCACGGGCAGGGCACGCAGCTCGGCCGTGGCGAAGAAGAGGCGGTGCCTGCTGTGGCCTTGGCGTACGCGCTGCCGGTGCGCGGCGCAGAAGCACCGACCGGCTTCGGAAGGACCGCCGAGACCGAAGTCACGACCCCTCCGGCCTCGTCGGTCGCATCCCTCCATGGCGCACCCCAGCCGAGGCCGGTTCGCTCCCGGGGCGGCCAGGGACGTCATCACCGGGGCGTGGAACAGTTGCAGGGCAACGCCGGAGTCGGCTCGGTGATGGCGATCGTCTTCCTGGTCTGGCTGTGGATCACCAACCTGGCCATCCTGCTGGGTCTGGAGTTCGACGCGGAGACCGTCCGCCAGCGGGCCGTCGCCGGTGGTCATCCGCCGGAGTCCAAGCCGTACACCCAGCCGCGCGACAGCAGGAAGTGGGACGAGGAGGACCGGCGCCGCCTTGAGGGTGGTCCCTGATGGCGTCGGGTGCTGTCGCGATCTCGGGTGTGGCCGCTGATCCGGCGGATACCCACAGGTCATGGGCTTGCTGGCAGAAGTGAGAGAGGCTGATCGCCGTGTGACGCAGCGGATGGCCGCGTGGACCTCGTCGAGTGTCCACAGAACGCTGTCCTTTGTGGAGGAGACGGCGGAGGGCACCAAGTTGTGGTGGGGCGCGGCCGCGGTGATGGCCTGGCGGGGCGGCTGGCGCGGCCGCATGGCGGCAACCGCCGGCCTGGCGGCGGTGGCAGTGGCTCAGGTGGCCGCGAACGGCGTGTGCAAGCAGCTGGCCGAGCGCCCCCGGCCGCCGAAGGAGTGGATCCCGCACGACGAGGTCGAGGACCGTCCTGAGTCGTCGTCGTTCCCGTCCGGGCACACCTCGGCCGCAGTCGCGTTCACGGCGGCCGTCGTCCCCGCCTGGCCGCTGGCCGGTGCCCTGTGCGCGGTGCCGGCCGCGATGGTGGCCGTCGAGCGTGTTCAGAGTGGCGCCCACTACCCGAGCGACGTCGCCACCGGCGCCGCCATCGGCCTGGGCGCTGCCTGGCTCGTCCGCTCCACTCCGCGCTTGCTGTTGCGCCACTGGCGTTAGCGGCAGGTGCCCCTGTCGACCAGGCATGACCGCCGGGAAGCCACAGCCGGGCCGAACCGTTGCGCGGGTGGTCATAGCTGTGTCCTACATGGCCTTTTCGGGGGTACTCGCCCCGTCACCAGGCGGACGGGCACCAACGCGGCCCGCCCGCGCAAGAACAGGGAGGTGATCGTCGTGTCGAGTGCACAGCCGCGCTCTGCCGGCCCCGCCCGACAGACGCAGGACTCCGGTGCGGAGCCGGTCAGCGAGCTGGTGCAGCGGGCGTCGCAGCAGCTGACGGAGCTGGTGCGCGGCGAGCTGAGGCTGGCGCAGGCGGAGATGAAGGAGAAGGGCAAGCGGTACGGCAAGGGCGGCGGACTGTTCGGCGGTGCCGGCATCGTCGGCTTCCTGACCCTCGAGGCGCTGGTGGTCACGGCCATCGCCGCCCTCGCGGTGCCGCTGCCGGTGTGGGCCGCGGCGCTGATCGTCACCGCAGTGCTGGGCGCGATCACCGCGCTCATGGCTTTCACCGGCAAAAAGCAGATCAGCGAGGGTGCGCCGCCGGCACCCGAGCAGACGATCGACAGCGTCAAGGCCGACATGGCCGAGATCAAGGAGAGTGCACAGCGATGACCCAGCCGCCCCACGACGAGCAGACGGCTTCCAGCCCCGAGGAGCTGCGCGAGCAGGTGGAGGAGACCCGCCAGTCGCTCGGGAAGACGGTCGAGGCGCTGGCAGCCAAGGCCGATGTCAGGGCCAAGGCTCAGGAGAAGGCAGCCGACGTCAAGCAGCAGGCAGCCGTGAAGGCCGGGGAGCTGAAAGCCAAGGCAGCCGAGGTCGCGCACCAAGTGCAGGACAAGCTGCCGGAGCCGGTGAAGGACAAGGCGGCTCACACCGCCGATCAGGCACGGGCCCGGACCGCCCAGGTCGGCCACTTGCTCCAGGAGAAGGCGCCCGAACCAGTGCGGCAGAAGGCGGCCCAAGGGGCGCGGGCAGCGCGGGACAACCGGGCCCTGCTGCTGGCGGCGGGCGTTGGTGCCGCGCTCGTATGGCTGGCATGCCGCCGCGGGAAAGGGTGAGCAGGGAAAGCACCAGCGCCACCGCCACGGGCCGCTTGGCCGGCACTTGGCCCGGTGACAGTCCCCGGCATCTCGAATCAGATGTCAACCGCAGACCGCAGCGCCACGTCGCCTCGTCAAGCGGCGTGGCGCCGTTGCGTCCGGGTGTGTGATGCGCGCGCTGGAGCATCACGCTCTCCGCGGATCAACCGCAGGTGACGGCGAGTGCCGGCGTGACGTGGCGCGTCAGCAGGGCGGAACAGTCGTTCCTCCCACCAGGCCATACCGGCCAGCAGCCCCCCGAGCATGGGTAGCAACATCACGGCCACAGCGACGATCACATCCGATCACCCCTCCGTGTGCGTCACCGGCCGAGTGCCCCGTCACGAGATGTCCGATGAGTGACAAGCCGTGAAGGTCGTGTGACCACACATCACGAGTCGGGCGGGTCAGCACGTGCCCGCGCTCGTCCCCCCGGCGAGTGCTTGTGCGCGTGAGCGCGAGAAGTCACACCGCTGTTGACCGTGGTTGTCCGCTGCTACGGGCACGCTCTGGGTACGGCCGCCACCAGGGCCGAGTCACACTTGCGCGCGACGCTTCGCGCCGGCGGGTGGGTACCGTCTCGCGGGCCGATCCGGAGTGTCCGTCGCGTCCGCACAGGCCGAGATCCGACATCGACACGTGGCGATGTTGGTGACGTATTCTTCTATGTACATCACCAACATCGAGTAGGAGATGCCACATGTCTGTGACGCAGATCGACATCGATGACGACGCCCTCGAACGCGCCATGGCTCTGGCCAAGGTCAGGACCAAGAAGGAGGCGGTCAATCTCGCGTTGAACTTCTACGCCGAGCAGCAGGAGCGTGCGGCCCGCATCAGCCGTCACTTCGAGCGGGCGCGTGAGTGGGGTGCGGTCGAGGACGCCGAGCGCCTGCAGCGGGCGGAGAAGCGTAGCCGGTGATCTACTTGCTCGACACGTCCGGTCTGGTCCGACTGCTCCGGGATCCGAAACTGCAATCGGCCTGGTACGACGCGATCGATGTCGGGGCCATCGCATCCTGCTACGTGCAACGCGCCGAGTTTCTCCACAGCGCGCGCAACGGTCGCGAGTTTGACGAGATCGCGGAGATGTTCACCGACCTCTACCCCGACGTGTCGGTGCCGAAGAACGCCGGGCGCTGGATCGGCGCGGTGCAACACCGTATGGCCCAGGCCGGGGAGCACCGCAGTGCCTCGGCGGTCGACCTCGTCATCGCCGCCACCGCGGCCCACCACGGCCTGGCTGTGCTCCACGACGATGACGACTACCGTGCCGTTGCCCGGCATGCGTCCGACCTGACCGAGCACAACGTCCACGACATCACCTGACGCGTTTCCTCCACGCCGATGTCAGCCGAAGGGGGCGATCAAGGAGAAGGCGGAAGCCGACAGGAATCATGGATGCAGGGCGCCGTCGCATGGAGCCGGGATCTGCTCCGCCACGGTCCCGGCCATGGAGAGGCCGAGAGTGAGCCTCATGGTTGGCCCGACCGGCCAGATATACGCCCAGTAGCCGGTAGTGCCGAGCCACGACGTCCCATACGGTCGGTCCGTGATGATCAAATCGGGCAGGCCATCTGCGAACCGGCCTCCGGCCTGCCGGCGGACCACTACCGACACTGGGGTCTGACGCACTTCCTGCTCGACGGCCACCACAAACTGGAGGCTGCGGCCACAACGGCCCGCCCGGTGCGGCTCCTTTCGCTTCTGGCCGTGGGTGAGGGTCTGGCCGAATCCGGAGACTGCGCCCGGCTGCCCGACCTGCGCACTCGACTGCGCTCGGCCCGATCGACCGGCACCTGAACCAGTACCGAAGGCCAAGGTGTCGGGCTCGGCGACCACGCCGAGGTTCCTCAGCCCTGGCGGGGCCGCGGGCCGTTGTGCCTGCGGCCCCGCCAGGGCGGCGGAGTCAGGACGGGTCGCCGTACTGGAGGCCGCGTCCGTTGGTGCCGACATAGACGCGGCCGTAGGTGTCGGGGTCACCGGTGATGACGCCGACGCCGCCGATGGCGCCCCACTGGTGGGCCTTGTCGTTGACGCGTAGCCAGGTGGCGCCCTTGTCGGTGGAGCGGAAGACTCCGGTGACGTCCTTGACGGTACCGATCAGGTACAGGGCCTGGTAGCTGGTGCCCGGCTTGGCCTTGCCGAAGCCGAGGGCGGAGGCGGACTGCACCGTTCTGAGCGTGGTGAAAGTGCGGCCGCCGTCGGTGGAGTGCAGAAGCCCCTTGGCACTGCCGGCGATCCATAGGTCACCGGCGATGCCGGGAACGGCCGTGAGCCTGCCGGTGGGCAGGTCGGTGGCGCGGGCGGTGAAGGTCGCGCCGCCGTCGGTGCTGGCGTAGAGCGTGCCGCCGGACAGGGAGTAGAAGGTTTTGGCCGAGGAGCGGTCGGCGACGACGACGGCGCCGGTGCCCAGGCCGCTGACCCTCGACCAGCTCACCCCCTTGTCGGTCGAGCGGTACGGGGACTGGCCGGCCTGGGTCCAGACGATGGTGGAGCCGTCCGCCGAGAGCGCGACATGACCGTCCTGGGCATCGGCCACCGGCTCTGCCTTGAAGCCGGTCCAGTTGCTGCCGCCGTCGGTGGAGTATGCGCCGTCCTGCGCGCCGCCACGGCCGACGCGGACCATCATCGTGGGCTTGGACTGGG
>NZ_JBEOXI010000382.1:0-5496 GCF_040296465.1 Streptomyces sp. NPDC002130 | reverse complement strand
CAGAGGGCCGCCCGATCTCGCGCCAGTCGCCCCAGGCCATCGTCGACCGGGTGCTGGAGCTCCCGGAGGGCAGCCGATGAGGGCGCCGGTGGGGACGGTGGACCCCGCCGGGACCACCGGGTGGAACAGTCCCCCGGCCTCCGCCTCGACGTCCACGTCCACCTTGTCGGTCGCCAGCCTCAGCAGCGCGTCGCCCTCCGCGACGGCCGCGCCGACCGGCACGAGCCATTCGTCGATCGTGCCTTCCTGCATGGTCAGACCGATCTTCGGCAGCAGAACCTCGACCGCCATGTCGGTCACGACCTTTCGAGCAGGCGCCGGCAGCCCTGGGCGATGCGGGCGCGGTCGGGGACGTACGCCTTCTCCAGGACCGGCGAGAAGGGGACGGGTGAGAAGGGAGCGCCGATGCGCAGCACCGGCGCGTCCAGGTAGTCGAAGACGGAGTCCTGGATCTGGGCGGCGATCTCCGCGCCGAGTCCGCCGAAGGTGACGGCCTCGTGCACCACGAGCACCCGGTTGGTGCGGCGGACGGAGGCGAACATCGTCTCGGTGTCCAGGGGCTGCACGGTGCGGGGGTCGATCACCTCGATCTCCATGCCCTCGGCCGCGAGTTCGTCGGCCGCCGCGAGGGCCTCCCCCACCATGCGGCCCAGGGCGATCACGGTGACGTCGGAACCGTGCCGTGCGGTGTGCGCCCGGCCGAGCGGGATGCCGTAGATCTCCTCGGGCACCTCGCCTGTGCTGCCGAGCAGGACCTTGTTGAGCATGATGACGACCGGGTTGTCGTCCCGGATGGCGGAGACGGTCAGGCCCTTGGCGGTGTACGCGTCGCAGGGCATCACCACCTTGAGGCCGGGCACGTGGGCCAGCCAGGCCTCCAGGCTCTGGCTGTGCTGGGCGGCGGCACCGAGGCCGGCTCCGGAGGCGGTGGTGATGGTGAGGGGCACGGACAGCGCGCCGCCGAACATGTACTTCATCTTTGCCGCCTGGTTGACGATCTGGTCGAGGCAGACGCCGATGAAGTCCATGAACATCAGGTCGACGACGGGTCGCAGGCCCCGGGCGGCGGCTCCCACGCCGAGGCCGACCAGTGCGGCTTCGGAGATCGGGGTGTCGATCATGCGGCGGGGGCCGAACTCGTCGAGCAGGTTGTCGAACATGCGGAAGACGCCGCCGTATCCGGCCACGTCCTCGCCGGCGACGAAGACGTTCTCGTCCTCGCGCATGGCCTGGGCCAGTCCCTCGTTGAAGGCCTTGACGTAGGACAGTGTGCGGGGGGCGGCGACCGGGGGGAGGGCCGGTGCCTCGGTGGTGGTGGTCATGGCGGTCATCCCGAGTAGACGTTGAGCAGCAGGTCGGCGGGGTCGGGCAGCGGGCTCGCCTCGGCGTACGCGATGGCCTCGGCGATCTCGTCGCGCGTGCGCTGCCATGCGTCGTCCAGCTCCGCCCGGGTCGCGGTGCCTTCGGCTACGGCTTGGGCTTCGAGCAGGTCGATGGGGTCGCGGGCCTTCCACTCGGCGACCTCCTCGTCGGAGCGGTAGGGGTGGCGCAGGCCCTTGACGCCCTGGTGGTCGTAGTAGCGGTAGGTCTTGGCCTCGATCATCGTCGGGCCCGCGCCGGACCGCGCTCGTTCGACGGCTTCGCCGGCGGCCCGGTGGACGGCGACCGCGTCCATGCCGTCGACGATCACGCTGGGCATGCCGTAGGCGGCGGCGCGGTCGGCGACATCGGTGAGCAGCATGTGCCCGGACTGCGGGGTGAACTCGGCGTAGCCGTTGTTCTCGCAGACGAAGACGACGGGCAGGCCGAGGATCGCGGCCATGTTGGCACCCTCGTGCCAGGCGCCGATGTTGGTGGCGCCGTCGCCGAAGAAGGTCACGGCGACGCTGTCCTCGCCCTTGTACCGGGCGGCGAACGCGGCGCCCACGGCGATCGGGACACCCGCCCCGACGATGCCGTTGGCGCCGAGCATGCCGCGGCCGAGGTCGTTGATGTGCATGCTCCCGCCGCGGCCGAGGCAGGCGCCGGTGACCCGGCCGTACAGCTCGGCGTACATCTCGCGGAAGCCGACGCCCTTGGCCACGGCGTGCCCGTGGCCGCGGTGGGTCGAGGTGATCTGGTCGTCGTCGCGCAGGGCCGCCATCACGCCGGCGGCGATGGCTTCCTGGCCGACGTAGAGGTGCAGGAAGCCGGGCAGTTTGCCCGCCTCCATGAGCTTTCCCGCCTCGGTCTCGAACAGCCGGATACGCACCATGCGTTGGTGCAGGTCCTTGATGACCTGCGCGGATACCTTCGACGCCGTTGACGCTCGTTGAGCCATCGTCCGCCCCTTCGTCCGAGGGAGGTTGCCGACCCATCGGACTTACTAGTGCCGGTCTACAGTAACCAGCAGGGGGCACCTTACTGAACAGCGTCTCTAATTACTATGCCCCGGATCCGGGTCGCCGGCGCGGGCGTCCACCAACTCCACGACGTTGCCCTCCGGATCGGCCCCCAAGCTGATCCGTCGGCCGCGCGCCCGGACGACGACCGGGTCCGACAGGGGCCGGGCGCCCGCGGCCGGCAGCGCCGCCACCAAGGGAGCCATGTCGTCGAAGTGGAAGGTGAGATACGACAGTCCCGGGCGCCCGGCCGGCGAGGCCGCCACGCGCGCCGCCACCCGGCCCGACCGGGGAAGGATCAACTTGACACACCCCCCGGCGGGCACCTTCAGCCAGACGACCAGCAGCTCGCCGCCGAGCCCGGCCGGGCCGCCGACCGACTCCGGAACGCGCGAGCGGCGCTCGGTGCGGCAGCCGAGCGCGTCGCAGTAGAAGCGCTCCATCAGCTCCAGATCCCGCACCACCACGCCCACCTCGAACGGCAGGGTCATGACCATCACACCCACCCCCATAGGACACCGGGCGGCAACTTCGCCACTTTCTATTGACAGGCCACACTAAGTCCTGTTCTCGTTTCGGACACAGCCCAGCTGTCGCATTCCGAAGCCGGTCACCGGCTCGCGGCTGGGAGGATTGTGAGGACATCGTGGTCCAGATCAGTTCGCCGGAGATTCGGGAGACGGACGCCGGGCCGAGGTCGTCGGTCCCGGCCCCCTCGGCCCCCTCGGCCCCCTCGGCCCCCGAATACTCGTCGTGGATCAGCCAGGACCGGTCCACCGACGCCGCGTCCCTGGCGATGCGGCGGGAGGCCGCCGAACTCGTCGAGCGTGTGATGGCGCACTACCGCGACCACACGACGCACGAGGCGGACGAGCAGTGGACGGAACCCGTCGCCCATTACCTCGACGCCGACCGCTGGCGGCGCGAGACGGACGCCGTCCACCGCAGCGTCCCCCTGCCGCTCGCCATGTCCTGCGAGCTTCCGGGGCCGAACACCTACAAGGCGATCGACGTGCTCGGCATCCCCGTGCTGATCACCCGTGACCGGCAGGGCGCCGTGCACGCGATGATCAACGCCTGCCGGCACCGGGGGGCCAAGCTCCTCGAACCCGGCTGCGGGGTGTCGAAGCGGCTCACCTGCCCGTACCACTCCTGGTCGTACGACCTCGCCGGAGAGCTGCGGGGCGTGTACGCCGAGAAGACCTTCGGCGAGGTGCCGCGCGAGGGCCGCAGCCTCGTCAGGCTCCCGGCCGGGGAGCGCGCGGGGATCGTCTTCGTCTCGCTGGACCCGGCGGCCGAGCCCGACCTGGACGGCTGGCTGGGCGACCTCCAGCCCCTGCTGGAGGGCCTCCGGCTGGCGGAGTGCCACCACTACGCCACCAGCGAGCTGACCAGTCCCAACTGGAAGGTCACCCTCGACGGGTATCTGGAGACGTACCACTTCGCCTCCCTGCACCCGAAGACGGTGTTCGAGACGAACCTCTCGAACATGATGGCGCACGACACCTGGGGCCCTCACCAGCGCATCGCGCCGGCCCTGCGCCCCATCGCGCGGGCGGTCGAGCTGCCGCCGGACCAGCGTGACCCCGGGGACTGCGTCGGGCCCATCTACTGGCTCTTCCCCGGCCTCGCGATCGCCGGCGGCTGGCGCCAGAAGATCGCCGTCTCCCTGGTGCTCCCCCGCACGGCGACCGAGTCGGTGACCCAGCAGATCATCCTGCTGCGGGAACCGGCGGTCACCGAGGAGGAACGCCAGGCCGCCGACCGGTTCGGCGAGTGGTTCCACGAGGTGGTCCGCGACGAGGACTACGCGACCACCTACGGAGTCCAGCAGGGCCTGGAGGCCCTCGACGGGACCGACTTCGTCTTCGGACGCAACGAGCCCGGACTCCAGCACTTCCACCGCACCATTCACCAGCACCTGGACACGAGCGCCCCCAGAGCCGCCAGGTGAGCAACCAACAACACTCGCGGGAGAACACCATGGTGGCTACGGGCAGTCTCGACGGACGTGTCGCGGTGATCACGGGCAGCACACGCAGCATCGGACGCGCCATCGCCGAGGCCTTCCTGGCCGACGGCGCCACGGTCGTCGTCAGCGGCCGCAGCGAGGTCAAGGGCAAGCAGGCCCTGGAGGAGATGGACGCCGGGGACCGGGCCGTCTTCCACCCCTGCGACGCCAACAGCCAGGAGGACATCGAGGCGCTCGCCGACTTCGCCGCCGAGCGCTTCGGCAGACTCGACATCTGGGTGAACAACGTCGGCGGCAGCTCCGGCTTCGCCCCGATCCACCAGCTCAGCGACGAGGCGTGGCACGACGCCCTCAACCTGAACGTCAACGGCTACTTCTACGGCACCCGCCGGGCACTGCCGAAGATGCTGGAAGGCGGCTGGGGCCGCATCATCAACATCTCCTCGGTGGAGGGCAAGCAGGCCAACAAGCCCGCGATCAGCCACTACATCACCAACAAGCACGCCATCCACGGCCTGACCAAGGCGACCGCCTTCGAGTACGGCACCCAGTAACGGCCGCGAGCTGGAAGACCCGCATTACGCTTACAAGTTGGATTGGCTGGCCAAGCTGCGCGACGACGCGGAGGGCTGGCTCAAGCAGGATCCCGATGCGCAGATCGCCCTGGTCGGCGACTGGAACGTCGCTCCCACGGACGACGACGTCTGGGATCCCGCGTTCTTCGAAGGCAAGACCCACACGTCCGAGCCGGAGCGAGCAGCGTTCACGGCGTTCACCGAGTCCGGGTTCGCGGACGTCGTTCGCCCGTACACCCCCGGCCCTGGCGTGTACACGTACTGGGACTACACGCAGCTTCGCTTCCCGAAAAAGCAGGGCATGCGAATCGACTTCATCCTCGGCTCACCGGCATTCGCAGCCCGCGTCGAAGCAGCCGAGATCGATCGAAACGAGCGAAAAGGCAAGGGCGCCAGCGATCACGCTCCGGTGATCGTGAATCTGGGAGCCTGATCGTCTGTTCGTAGTTGCCGGCGGCTAGTCCTCGACGAGCAATTCCAGGTACTCGGGATGCTCGCCGAGGTACCGCTGAAGGCCGGCGGCGCGTTCTCCGGTCAGCAGTTCGGTGCCGGGGACCTCCAGCGGCAC
>NZ_JBEOXI010000381.1:0-5535 GCF_040296465.1 Streptomyces sp. NPDC002130 | reverse complement strand
GACCTCGGAGCCGAGGCCGGTTCCCGACAGCCGCCGGGGCAGCTCGCGCAACACGGCGAAGGCCTCGTGCAGCCGCCGCGTGGCCTCGCGGTCGGCCGGAGTGCGACCGGCCCCTCGCACCTCCCCGGATCACCCCTCCGGCGGCGATCCGGGGATCTGCGTCGGCCCGGCGCGGTCGAGGGCGTCCTCCAGCACGGCCCGGATCTCCTCGGGCATCAGGCCCGTGCGTCCCCAGACGAGGATCAGTTCGGCGACGTTGCGCAGCTTGATGTTGGTGTGCTGGGAGACCTCCTTCAGCACGGCCCACCCCCGGTCGGGGGAGATCCGGCCGAGCGCCACCACCATCCCGATCGCCTGGTCCACGACGGCGTGGGAGGCGACCGCCTCCTTCAGCTGCTGGACCTCTTCCTGAAGTTCGAGGATCCGATCCGAGCCCCCGTCCGTGGGCATGGTCACCTCCGGGTCCGGTGCGCCGCTGCCGCCAAGGCCCCATCGGGTGCTTGAGTACCTTGACGCAGTGTCCGACCCCTCCATCGTCGTCACTCGGTCCGCCCGGTGCCACCGGGGCGGACCAGCCCGGACGCCGTTTCGGCGCCCTCGCCGGGGTACTCGGCAGGCGCCCACAGCGGTTCCGGTTGGACACTGGTGTCAATCCTCCGGTGGCTGCCAGGCCGACGAGATCAGGACGCGACTGCCATGAACCACGACATGCCCACCTCCTCCGGCACGAAGGACGTCGTCTCATCACACTCCGTGTTCGGCGCGCCCTGCTGGGTGAGCCTGACCAGCCGGGACGTCAAGGCGACCGAGGAGTTCTACGGGGCCGTGCTGGGCTGGCAGTGGCGACCGGCCAAGCTCGGCGACCGGTTCCGGATCGCGCTGGTGGACGGCTCCCCGGTGGCCGGCATCGCGGGGGTCGCGGCCATGTGGCAGATGGCGGTGGCGTGGACGCCGTACTTCGCGGTGCGCAGCGCGGACGAAGCGGTGGCGCGGGTGCAGGAGCGCATGGGTACGGTCGCGGTCGGGCCGATCTCCCTGCCGCCGGGGCGGGCGGCGCTGCTGGCCGACCGGGACGGGGCGACCTTCGGCATCTGGGAGGGTGACCTCTTCACCGACTGGGAGACCTGGCGCAACGCGCAGCCGGCCTTCATCACGCTCCACACCCGGGACGCCTTCGACGCGGCCATCTTCTACGGCGAGATCCTCGAGTGGGCGAGTCGGCGGCCGGGCTGCTGCGAGGTCCACTACGAGGGCGGCGAGGTCGTGCTGCGCAGCCGCGGGGACGTGGTGGCCCGGATCGAGTCAGGGGCCCTGGAGGCGGCCCCCGACCCCGCGATCCGGCCGCACTGGCAGGTCCACTTCTCCGTCGACGACGTGGAGGCCTGCGCCCGTGCGGCGGAACTCCACGGCGGCAGCGTCCTGGCCAAGGGCAGCGACGAGGCGGTGCTGCGCGACCATGACGGCGCGCAGTTCACGGTGACCGCGCGCCGCGACCGCTGACCCTCCTTGTCACTCCCTCTCGCGTGACGCCCGTGACGGCCGGGACAGCAGGACCAGGCTGCGGGCGTCGACGGTGAGGCCCGTCCCCGCCTTGTGCTCGGACTCGTCGGGGGTGCCGTCCGGGTCGGCCGTGTCGATGAGGGTTCTCCAGCGTTCGCCGTAGGAGGCGTTCGGGAGGCGGAAGTCGACCGGTTCCCAGTGGCTGTTGAGGAGCAGCAGGAACGAGTCGTCGACGACCGGGCGCCCCCGCGGATCGGGTTCGGCGATGGCGTCGCCGTTGAGGAAGACACCGACGGAGTGCGCGTCGCCGCGCTGCCAGTCGTCGTCGGTCATCTCGCGGGCGTCCGGCGCCAGCCACACCAGGTCGGGCAGCGGCTGGTCCGCCCGGGTCAGGGTTTCGCCGAGGAAGAAGCGGCGCCGGCGCAGCACGGGATGTCCGGTGCGCAGCCGGATGACGTACCGGGTGAACTCCAGCAGATCGCGCTGCTCCTCGCAGAGCCGCCAGTCGATCCAGGAGATCTCGTTGTCCTGGCAGTAGGCGTTGTTGTTGCCGCCCTGGGTGCGCCCGAGTTCGTCCCCGTGGGAGAGCATCGGGATGCCCTGGGACAGCAGCAGCGTGGCGAGGAAGTTGCGCTGCTGACGCGTGCGCAGTTCCAGCACGGCCGGGTCGCGGGTCGCCCCCTCGGCGCCGCAGTTCCAGGACCGGTTGGTGCTCTCGCCGTCCTGGTTGTCCTCGCCGTTGTCCTCGTTGTGCTTGTCGTTGTAGGAGACGAGGTCGCGCAGGGTGAAGCCGTCGTGCGCGGTGACGAAGTTGACGCTGGCGCGAGGCCGGCGCCTGCTGTGCTGGTACAGGTCGGAGGAGCCCGTGAGCCGGGAGGCGAGTTCGCCGAGCGTGTGGTCCTCGCCGCGCCAGAAGTCCCGGACCGCGTCGCGGTACATGCCGTTCCACTCCGACCACAGCGGCGGGAAGTTGCCCACCTGGTAGCCGCCCTCGCCGACGTCCCAGGGCTCGGCGATCAGTTTGACGCGGCTGATCACCGGGTCCTGCTGGATGAGGTCGAAGAACGCCGACAGCCGGTCCACCTCGTGGAACTGCCGGGCCAGCGTGGCCGCGAGGTCGAAGCGGAAACCGTCGACGTGCATCTCGGTCACCCAGTACCGCAGCGAGTCCATGATCAGCTGGAGAACGTAGGGGTGGCGCATGAGCAGGCTGTTGCCGGTGCCGGTGGTGTCGTAGTAGTGCTCCCAGTCGCCGTCGACCAGGCGGTAGTACGAGCAGTTGTCGATGCCCCGGAAGGACAGGGTGGGGCCTTTCTCGTTGCCCTCGGCGGTGTGGTTGTAGACCACGTCGAGGATCACCTCGAGGCCGGCCGCGTGCAGGGTCTTGACCATCTGCTTGAACTCGGCGACCTGCTCGCCTCGCGTGCCGTGGGCGGCGTAGCCGTTGTGCGGCGCGAAGAAGCCGATCGTGTTGTAGCCCCAGTAGTTGGCCAGCCCGCGGTCGCGCAGCACGCCGTCGTGGACGAACTGGTGCACCGGCATCAGCTCCACGGCGGTGACGCCCAGGGAGGTCAGGTGCTCGACGGCCGCGGGGTGGGCCAGCCCGGCGTAGGTGCCCCGGAGTTCCTCGGGGACCCCGGGATGGGTGCGGGTCATGCCCTTGACGTGGGCCTCGTAGATCACCGTGTCGGCGTAGGGCCGGCCGGGCCGGGCGTCGTCGCCCCAGTCGAAGGCCGGGTCGGTCACGACGCCGAGCATCGTGTGCCCGGCGCTGTCGGCCGGGTCGGGGCCGTCGGGGTTGCGCTCGTAGAGCGAGGGGTGGTTGTCGATCTGCCCGTCCACCGCACGGGCGTACGGGTCGAGCAGCAGTTTCGCCGGGTTGCAGCGGTGACCCGCGGTCGGGGCCCACGGCCCGTGTACTCGGTACCCGTAGCGCTGGCCCGGCCCGACGCCGGGGAGGTAGCCGTGCCACACGAAGCCGTCGACCTCGTTCAGCGGCACCTGGGTGTGGGTGCCGTCGTCGTCGACGAGGACCAGCTCGACGCGCTCGGCGACCTCGCTGAACAGCGCGAAGTTGGTGCCCTCCCCGTCGTAGTCCGCCCCCAGTGGGTAGGGGCGCCCGCCCCAGGCGGACGCCCCTTTCCGTGACGGCCGGCGCGTCACCGCGCGTCCTCCAGGACATCGGCCGGGATGCCGGCCGGCCCGGCCAGCTGCGTGACCCGCTCCTCGCGGGGCACGTCGAGGCCCTCGCTCTCACGCGGGGCGGGAGCGGTCGGCACCAGCGGGACGCGTTCACCGGCGCGGGCGCGCTGCGAGAACCAGATGACCTTGCTGCCGGTCTCGGTCGCGCAGCAGCCCCAGCCGTCGCTCATGGCCGCCAGGTGCTCCAGGCAGCCTCGCAGCTCCTGGTCCGGGCGCAAGGCGCGGTCGTTGTCCCCGATGGCGGTGATCAGGTGCTGCCCGTTCCACCACATCTCGATCGACGTGTTCTTGTCCGTGGCGTGTTCGTCGATGGCCTTGAGCAGCATCTCGGCACCGCCGCAGACGGGCTGGACCAGGTTGTCCAGGTCCCAGAACTTCAGGTGAGCGGCCAGAATGCGGCTGACCTGTCCCACCCGTTCCGGGCTGACTTCCACGTCGAGGTGGTAGTAGCAGGGCACTGCGGTCTTCATCGGTCGGCTCCTCACCGCGAAGCTCGGTTCCTTCTCGCTCCCGCGGTCCTGCGGGACGAGCCCCGAACACGGAACGTGAGCGTCTATCGCTTCTGAGTCACACTCAGCCTGAGGGCGATAGCCCGTTCGTGCAACACGAGCGCACAGCTGAGGTGGCAGTACACACAAGTGAGCGGATTCGGGTGACCCGAACGGCCCAGGAGAACCGCGACTGGTTGAAGATCCAACAAGACGCTGTGTCGTTGCGCGTGCACCATGTGTGAAGAACTCGATCGCCGTTACGGGTCCGTGTCGCTGTGCGCGCGTACGCCGTCCGACCGTCGGGAGACCGTGCCCCTCGAGCCCCGAAAGGTGATCGGCGCCATGCTGCTACCCGCCAAAGCCGAAGTCGCCCGGCAGTTGCGGCGTTACCGGGCCTGGGAACGCGTGATGCTCGCGGCACCGAACGACCGCACGGTGCGGACCACGTTCGAGGACTCCGGCTACACGCTCTGTGTGCTGATGGGCAAGCGCTGCGCTCGCGAGGCCGCGGATGCGGCCGAGCGGTACCTGCGCACGAACCACGTCACCTACCTGCAGGAACAGCAGATCACCTGCCTCCAGGAGCAGCACGTCACCTGTCTGCAGGAACCCGGCGAACGACCTCGTCCGGCCACGGCGGTCCGACGCAGAGCGCCGGCGGCGGAGCGGAGATCCCCGGCTGCCGAGCGCAGATCCCCGGCGGGAAGGTAACGGCCTTCCCGCACATCCCGTCCCCCGGCCGGGCCCTGCGGCCCGGCTTTCGAGCACGCTGGAGGTGAGGACCATGAGAAGGACCCGGGCCATCGGCCGCATCCCGGTACGGGACGTCCGCCCGGCCGTGGAGAGCGGCAACCGGCCGGCGAAGGCGGTCGTGGGTGAAACGTTCGAGGTCACCGCCATCGTGTTCCGAGAGGGGCACGACGCGGTGGCCGCCAATGTCGTCCTGAAGGACCCCGAAGGCCGGCCCGGGCCGTGGACGCCGATGCGTGAGCTCGCCCCCGGCAGCGACCGGTGGGGCGCCGAGGTCACCGCGAACGCCGTCGGCCGCTGGTCGTACCGGGTGGAGGCCTGGAGCGATCCGGTGGCCACCTGGCGCCACACGGCGGGCGTAAAGATCCCGGCGGGCATCGACCCGGGCCTGGTTCTGGAGGAGGGCGCGGAGCTGCACGAGCGGGTAGCGGCCGGCGTGCCGAAGGGAGCCGGCCGCACCGTGCTGCTCGCCGCGGCGGAGACCCTGCGCGACGACTCGCTGTCCGCGGCGGCTCGTCTGGCGGCGGCGCTGACGCCGGAGGTGGACGCGGTCCTGGCCCGGCACCCGCTGCGGGACCTGGTCACCAGCAGT
>NZ_JBEOXI010000380.1:0-5590 GCF_040296465.1 Streptomyces sp. NPDC002130 | reverse complement strand
GCATCGGGCAGTTCCACGACTTGCCCGGGTGGGGTCCCGCGAGCATCGGGCAGTTCCACGACTTGCCCGGGTGGGGTCCCGCGAGCATCGGGCAGTTGTACGACTTGCCCGGGCGGGCTCCCGCGAGCATCGGGCAGTCCCACGGCCCGCCCGGGCGGGGTGCCCGACGAGCGTCGGGTAGGCCTGACGCCTACGGTCGGGCGGGGTGCCCGATGAGCATCGCCGGTGCTCCCGCGACCCGGGTCAGGAACACGGTCGCCGCGTGCGGGCCCTGCGGCTTGACCTTCCTGCGGAGCTCCTCCGGCTCGACCGCCGAGCCCCGCTTCTTCACGGTCAGCGTGCCGACCTGCCGCTCCCGCAGGAGGGCCTTCAGCTTCTTGACGTTGAAGGGCAGGTGGTCGGTGATCTCGTAGGCCGTGGCG
This sequence comes from Streptomyces sp. NPDC002130, assembly GCF_040296465.1. Taxonomy (NCBI): domain Bacteria; kingdom Bacillati; phylum Actinomycetota; class Actinomycetes; order Kitasatosporales; family Streptomycetaceae; genus Streptomyces; species Streptomyces sp. NPDC002130. The sequence continues at coordinate 5,168 of NZ_JBEOXI010000380.1, read as the reverse complement.
TACGGGGTCGGGCGCAGGGCGTCGGACGTGACGTACGCGATGGTCGCGTCGAGCAGGCCGCCGTCGACCTGGTCGGCCACCTCGGCGACCAGGTGGGCGCGGATGACGGCGCCGTCGGGCTCGTAGAGGTAGCGGCCGGGCGGGCGGACGTCCGGGTCGGGCAGGCCGCGGGAGAGCAGGGTGCGGGGGCCCGGCAGGAGGGTCGCCCGGACCGCCCCCGGCTCGGTGCCGAACCACAGCACCGCCTCCTTGACGTCCCCGCCGTCGGAGATCCACTCGGCCTCGGCGTCCTCGGGGACCGCCTCGTGCGGGATGCCGGGGGCGATCTTCAGAGCGGCGGCGCGAGAGGCCCGGCGGGCGGCGGCGACCGCCCAGGACAGGGGCGGTGAGTAGGCCTCGGGGTCGAAGATCCGGCCGCGTCCGCCGCGCCGGGCCGGGTCTACGAACACGGCGTCAAAACCGGCCGTGTCCACCTCCGTCACGTCCGCCTCGCGCACCTCGACGAGACCGGCCAAATCCAGCGCATCGGCGTTGGCCCGCGCCGCGGCGGCGGTCTGCGGGTCCCGGTCCACGGCCAGGACCCGGATTCCGGCGCGGGCCAGCGCGATCGCGTCACCGCCGATGCCACAGCACAGGTCGGCGACCGAGGTGATGCCCGACTCGGCCATGCGCCGGGCCCGGTAGGCCGCCACGCTCGCCCGGGTCGACTGCTCGACGCCGTTCGGCGTGAAGAACATCCGGCCCGCGTCCTCGGACCCGAACTTCACCACCGCCCGCTGCCGCAGCCGCGCCTGGCCCAGCGCCGCCGACACCAGCTCGGCGGGGTGCTCGCGGCGCAACCGGGTCGCGACGGCCAGCTCCTGCGCAGGATCGGTGTCCCGCACCTCGTCGAGGAGAGCGCGGCCTTCGGGGGTGAGGAGGAGGGCGAGGTCGTTCACCGGATCATTGTCGGCCACGGGGGAGGAGGGCGGTGGCCGGTCCGGTGCGAGCGACGGCTGAGCCGGCCCCTCGCGGTGTTCGGCCCGTGTGTGGGCCAGTCGGTGGATGGTGGGCGCCGGTCGCGGTGTCGGACCGGGATCGCCGGGAGGGGGCTGCGAGGATCCGGCATCATGCGAGCAGTCGTACAAAATGACAAAAGCCGGGCGTCGGGACGGACGTCCGCCGGCGTACGGATCGTCCTCGCCGTGCTCGTCCTCGCCGCCCTCGCCTCCGGCTGCGCGCAGGACGGCGGCGACCAGGTCACCCCGGCCGGCGGCCAGCAGCCCCTCGACGCGCCCCCGGCCCGCGCGCTCGACTCCTACGCCACCAAGCTGCGCGCCGCGCACGCCGCCCGGGTCGCCGCCGCGCACCGCTGGGGTCTGCGCAGGACCCCGTCGGCCGCCCCGCCCGCCCCCGCGAAGAAGCCCAGGATCAGGACCCGCAAGGGCTTCGAGGTGGACGACCACCGGGAGCTGGACCTCCCGCCCGTCTTCACGAGGATCCCCACCCGGGACAAGGTCGTCTTCCTCACCATCGACGACGGCGCCGAGAAGGACCCGGCGTTCCTGCGGATGATGAGCGACCTGGACGTCCCGTACAGCGCCTTCCTCAGCGGCTACCTGGTCAGGAACGACACCCGCTACTTCCGGAAGATGCAGTCCCGGGGCGTCGTACTGCACAACCACACCCTCAACCACCCCAACCTGCGCGGCCTGTCCTACCGGAAGCAGAAGCGCGAGATCTGCGGCATGCAGCGCTACATGGAGAGGCGGTTCGGCAAACGCCCCACCCTCTTCCGCCCGCCCTACGGCAGCTACGACCGGGCGACCCTGCGGGCCGCCAAGACCTGCGGCATCGCGTACGTGCCCCTGTGGAACGAGGAGGTCTTCGCCGACCACTGGGAGTACCGCGACGGGGGCCGGAGGCTGCATCCGGGTGACATCGTCCTCACGCACTTCCGGGGTCGTGACCAGTGGAAGGGCACCATGGCCGACATGATCCGCCGCTTCCTGAACAAGGTCACGGCTCAGGGGTACGCGGTCGGGCGGCTGGAGGACTACCTGTGAGGCGCCAGGCCGCCGTACTGCTGTGCGCGGCCCTGCTGGCCGGCTGCTCCGGGGTGGCGGGTGAGCGGCCGGGCACCGCCGACGGCCGGGCCCGGGACCCGGCGCGCGGGGTGAACGACACGCGTCGGCTGCCGCCCGTCGTGGACCACGTCGCCACCCGCGAACCCGTCGTCTTCCTCACCTACGACGACGGCGCCGAACGCGACCCCCGCTTCGTCGGCCTCGTCCGCGAACGGCGGCTCCCGGTCAGCCTGTTCCTCACGGACAGCGTCGTGGGACCCGGCTACGGCCATTTCGCCCGGCTGCGCGCGGTCGGCGCGTCCATCCAGAACCACACCCTCGACCACCCCGCCCTGCGCGGCCTGCCCTACGCCGGCCAGCGCGCCGAGATCTGCGGCCAGCAGCACAAACTCCGCTCCCGCTTCGGCATCGTCCCCCGCCTCTTCCGTCCGCCCCACGGCACCTACGACAGGACGACCCTGCGCGCCGCCGCCGACTGCGGCATCGCCGCGATCGTCCTGTGGCGCGCGTCCCTGAACGCCGACGGCGAACTGACGTACACCCGCGGCGAGCCCGGCCTGCGGGCCGGCGACATCGTCTCGGTGCCGTCGGGCGGGACGGGGTCGCCGACCCTGGCCGAACGGACGGTGCGGCTGCTGCGCGAGATCGAGGCGAGGGGGCTGCGGGTGGGGCGGCTCGAGGACCACCTGGAGAGCGCACCTGCCCGACGCGCCGCACGCAATTAGCAGTCCGCTTGACCGAGTGCTAATCGCAGTCATAGTCTCGGCTCTGGCACTCCCCACTGGAGAGTGCCAACACAGCGACGGGCAGGTCCGGCACCCGCGACGACGGATCCACCTGGTCGCCACCTCAGACAGTTAACCCCGTGAGATCTCCGAAGGGGGAGGTCGGATCGTGACGACCACCAGCTCCAAGGTTGCCATCAAGCCGCTCGAGGACCGCATCGTGGTCCAGCCGCTCGACGCCGAGCAGACCACCGCCTCTGGCCTGGTCATCCCGGACACCGCCAAGGAGAAGCCCCAGGAGGGCGTCGTCCTGGCCGTGGGCCCGGGCCGCTTCGAGGACGGCAACCGTCTTCCGCTCGACGTCTCCGTCGGCGACGTCGTGCTCTACAGCAAGTACGGCGGCACCGAGGTGAAGTACAACGGCGAGGAGTACCTCGTCCTCTCGGCCCGCGACGTGCTCGCGATCGTCGAGAAGTAATTCACCCCAAGCACCTTGCTTTGAACTGCGCCCCTGGCCCCCGCTATCGCCAATAAGCCGGGCGCCCGGGGCGCAGTGCCGTATATCCCAGATTCCGGAAGAGGGCTCACGCTCCCATGGCGAAGATCCTGAAGTTCGACGAGGACGCCCGTCGCGCCCTCGAGCGCGGCGTCAACAAGCTTGCCGACACGGTCAAGGTGACGATCGGCCCCAAGGGCCGCAACGTCGTCATCGACAAGAAGTTCGGCGCTCCCACCATCACCAACGACGGTGTGACCATCGCCCGTGAGGTCGAGGTCGAGGACCCGTACGAGAACCTCGGTGCCCAGCTGGTCAAGGAGGTGGCGACCAAGACCAACGACATCGCGGGTGACGGTACGACCACCGCGACCGTGCTCGCCCAGGCGCTCGTGCGCGAGGGCCTGAAGAACGTCGCCGCCGGTGCCTCCCCGGCCGCCCTGAAGAAGGGCATCGACGCCGCCGTCGCCGCCGTTTCCGAGGACCTGCTCGCGTCGGCCCGCCCGATCGACGAGAAGTCCGACATCGCCGCCGTCGCCGCGCTGTCCGCCCAGGACCAGCAGGTCGGCGAGCTCATCGCCGAGGCGATGGACAAGGTCGGCAAGGACGGTGTCATCACCGTCGAGGAGTCCAACACCTTCGGCCTGGAGCTGGACTTCACCGAGGGCATGGCCTTCGACAAGGGCTACCTGTCGCCGTACTTCGTGACGGACCAGGAGCGCATGGAAGCCGTCCTGGACGACCCGTACATCCTCATCACGCAGGGCAAGATCTCCGCCATCGCGGACCTCCTGCCGCTGCTGGAGAAGGTCATCCAGTCCAACGCCTCCAAGCCGCTGCTGATCATCGCCGAGGACGTCGAGGGCGAGGCCCTCTCCACCCTCGTCGTGAACAAGATCCGCGGCACGTTCAACGCCGTCGCCGTGAAGGCCCCCGGCTTCGGCGACCGCCGCAAGGCGATGCTGCAGGACCTCGCGGTCCTCACCGGCGCCACGGTCGTCTCCGAGGAGGTCGGCCTCAAGCTCGACCAGGTCGGCCTGGACGTGCTCGGCTCCGCCCGCCGCGTCACCGTCACCAAGGACGACACCACGGTCGTCGACGGCGCCGGCAACAAGGACGACGTGCAGGGCCGCGTCGCCCAGATCAAGGCCGAGATCGAGTCCACCGACTCCGACTGGGACCGCGAGAAGCTCCAGGAGCGCCTCGCGAAGCTGGCCGGCGGCGTGTGCGTCATCCGCGTGGGTGCCGCCACCGAGGTCGAGCTCAAGGAGCGCAAGCACCGTCTGGAGGACGCCATCTCCGCGACCCGCGCCGCGGTCGAGGAGGGCATCGTCTCCGGTGGTGGCTCCGCGCTCGTCCACGCCGTGAAGGTCCTCGAGGACAACCTCGGCAAGACCGGCGACGAGGCCACGGGTGTCGCGGTCGTCCGCCGCGCCGCCGTCGAGCCGCTGCGCTGGATCGCCGAGAACGCCGGCCTGGAGGGCTACGTCATCACCTCCAAGGTCGCCGAGCTCGAGAAGGGCCAGGGCTTCAACGCCGCCACCGGCGAGTACGGCGACCTGGTCAAGGCCGGCGTCATCGACCCGGTCAAGGTCACCCGCTCCGCCCTGGAGAACGCCGCCTCCATCGCCTCCCTCCTCCTCACGACCGAGACCCTGGTCGTCGAGAAGAAGGAAGAGGAGGAGCCGGCCGCCGCGGGCCACGGCCACGGCCACGCCCACTGACGCATGACGGCTGACGGCTGACGGACGTCAGCTCGCCAGAACCCGGGTGAAGGCCCGGCACCCCGCGCGTCAGGGTTCGATACAGCGCGTTCCGCGACCCCGCGCCGGAAGGACACCGCCATGATCGGCATGCCGGAGATCGAAACCGCGGCCGGGC
>NZ_JBEOXI010000379.1:0-5623 GCF_040296465.1 Streptomyces sp. NPDC002130 | reverse complement strand
GGCGGGCTGTTCGAGCGCGCCGCCGATACCGCCCGGGACTTCGCCGCGGCCCTGGAGCGCCAGCGGCTGGGCCGCGGCCGGGGACCCGGCTTCGACCTGCGGCTCCAGCACGCCCTGTACGAGCGCACGGTGTACCGCAGGCTGCGGGCGGCGCTGGGCGGCCGGGTGCGGCGGGCGACGTCCGGCGGCTCCCCCCTCAGCCGCGATCTCTCCCTCTTCTACGAGGGCATCGGCATCTACGTGCACGACGGGTACGGCCTGACGGAGACCGCCGGCGGGGTGACGATGCAGCCGCTGGGCCGGGAGAAGTCCGGGACGGTCGGGCAGGCACTGCCGGGCATGGAGATCCAGGTGGCCGAGGACGGGGAGATCCTGGTGCGCGGGCCGTCAGTGTTCCAGGGGTACGTGGGCGACCGGGCCGCCACCCGGGCCGCGCTGCGCGGCGGGTGGCTCGCCACCGGGGACCTCGGGCTGCTGGACTCGGAGGGCTATCTGACGATCACCGGCCGCAAGAAGGACATCATCATCACCAGCAGCGGCAAGAGCGTCGCCCCGCTGGCCCTGGAGCAGCGGCTGCGGATGCATCCGCTCATCCACCAGGCGGTGGTCGTGGGGGACAACCGGCCTTGCATCGGAGCTCTGATCACGCTGGATCCGGAATTCCTCGCGCACTGGCGGGCCGGGCTGGCCCTGCAGGGCGAGATGCGGGAGGCGCGGGAGGAGAACGCGCTGCGGGAGGAGGTCGCGCGGGCCGTGGCCGCGGCCAACAGCGTCGTGTCGCCCGCGGAGTCGATCCGGGTGTTCCGGGTCCTGCCGGAGGCGTTCGACGTGACCAACGGGCTGCTGACGCCGTCGATGAAGCTGCGCCGGGACGAGATCGTGCGGCACTACGCTTCCGAGATCGACGCGATGTACCAGTCCCGCAGGCGTCCCGGACGGCCGAGTGCCCCGGCCGAACCGTCGAGCTGGGACGATTCCGACAATGTGTTCCGCTGAGCGTGCGGCCGGACGCGTAGGCCTCGTCCCCTCGGGAACACGCAACAGTGGCGACGCAAGAGAAAGGACGACAGCCCTGACGACAGCCGTAGCTGACGCCCGGGCCGGAAAGGCGATATGTCAACCGAGCCGCGTGGGGACGATGCCCTGACCTCCGAGGAGATCCCGAGCCGCACGAACAGCTTCGTGGGCGAGCCGCATGACGTGACCGGTGCGCGCTTGGCCGCGGAGGAGTTTCTGCGCGATCTCGCACGCTCCTCCCCGCCCTCTGCCCCCGAGTACTGGGACGACATCCTGCTGGTGGTGACGGAACTGGCCGCCAACGCGGTGCAGTACGCCCCGGGTCCGTTCGCGCTGCGCATGCGCCGGACCTTCGACGGGGTGCATGTGGTTCTGCACGACACCAGCACCACGGAGCCCGCCCCTCGCCCCTTCGATCCGCGCAGCGGCGGCGGGGGCATCGGCTGGCACCTGATCCACACGCTGTGCGACCAGGTCAGCGTCGTGGCCGACGACCGGGGCAAGGACGTGCACGTGTTCATGCCCTGGTGAGCCGGGAGCGTCACGGGCGCGAGGCGCCCGTGACCGGCTCGGACCGTGGCGTCCCGGACCCCGGGCGTCTCAGATCGTGGCCGTCTCGCGCGGCGGCAGCCGGTCGTAGTAGTCACCCACGGCCCGGAGGTACTCCTGGTCCCTCGTCTCACTGTCGGTCTGGAAGCGGGGGGCCGCCTTGGCATCCGCCCGGCTGCAGGCCAGTGTGACCTTTCTCTCCTGGGTGTCGACGCGGGTGACGACTCCGGCCGGCACCAGGACGCTGCGACCGAACACCCAGACGCCGGTGTCGACGACCAGGTGCCGCATGGCGTGCGGCGCGGCCTCCCGGTCCACGTGCCCGATCGTGCCGTCGGTCGCGGCGACGGCGAAACCGGTCAGGTCCTGCCCCTCGGTGTGACCGCTGTCCTGCGCGTACGACCAGATTCTGTCGATGGCCACGCTGTTCCATCCTCCCTGGCGATGTGCTGATCGCGTTCTCCTCCGGCGGACGCCCGCGCCCGCCCCGTTCCACAGCAGCAATTACCCTGCTGCCGCAAGCGCATTCGGCGCACACACCTGCTACTGCACGGGCCTTCCCGGCGGCCGGTCCCGGCGATGTTCGGCCGAGGGGGCATGGAGGGTGGTTTCCGGGGTAATCGCGGGTGCGCGGTGACATCCGAAGCCCGTCAGTGAAGGGAGGGGCATGAGAAACGGCATTCGAGTCCGGAGAACGACCGGGATCCCCTCGCACCGCGGTCATCCCCAGAGGTGACCAGCCCTGGCCGTAGCACTTGTTGGAGGTATCCGTGCCCCTCGCCCAGAACCCGCTGTCCGTGGAAGTCGAGCTGCCCCGGGAGGACGTGGCCCTGATCACGGTCGACGGTTACCTGGACGTCGACACCGCGACCGAGTTCCAGGCCCATCTGGCCAACCAACTCCACCACGGCCGACGGCACTTCCTGCTCGATCTCTCGTCCGTCCCCTTCATGGACTCGTCCGGGATGAACATCATTCTGCGGGTGTACCAGGAGACCCGTAAGACCGAGGGCAGTGTGCACGTCATCAGTCCGACGCCGGCCGTGCGGCGCATCCTCGATCTGACCGGCGTCAGCATCACGGTGCCGATATCGGAGAGTGTCGACGAGGCCCTGACCCGTGTCGATGCGGGGTCGGACCTCCCGGAGGAGCCGAGCGTCTGACGGTCCGGGTGCCCCTCGGGCACGGCGCCGGCGAAGACCGGTGGTCCGGTGCCCTCGCTCCGCCCTGCCCGGACGCCGGCTCACCCTTGGCCCGCCGGAAACGGTGGGCGCCAACCGCCGTTTCCCTGAACCGGATCACTTGCTCCGGAGCAGGTGTCGTACGAGGTCGGCGCATGGTTAGAGTTGTCGCCCGGCAAGTGTCACATCGCCGTCTCGTTGCCAGAAGCGGGCTCGGTCGACGCAACGCGGATGAGGAGAGAACCAGGTGCCGGAGCACGAAGCGGACGGACAGCTCGCGACGCCCACCCACGAGGTCAGGGACTTCCTGCACCGTCGGCGTGAGCAGATCGCCCAGCGGTGGGCGGACGAGCCCCTGTTCCGCACCGTGTTCACCGTCTCGCGTGACGAGGCGGTGGAAGCGGGCAAGGTCGTGGTGGACGCGCTGGCCCAGGTGGCCGACTCGGAGCAGGTGGAGGATCCGGATGCCGCGGGGTTCAGCGCGGTGCGCGAGCAGCTGGGCCGGATGGGCGCGGCCCGCTCCCGTGCCGGGCTGAGCAACACCCAGGTCTCCAGCGAGCTGGCGGCCCTGCGACCGCCCGTGGAGAACCTGCTGGCCGCCGATCTGGCGCAGGCGCCGCCCGAGCACCTGCGGGCGAGTTCGACCGCTTTGACCGTGCTCATGGGCACGCTGCGCCTGGTGGCCATGCAGACGGCGCTCAGCGAGTGGCAGGCGCTCAGCGACCGGCAGCGGCTGCAGCTGATGGAGGTGGCCACGCCCGTCATCCGGCTCTGGGACGGCATCGTGGCCGTGCCGCTCATCGGCACGCTCGACAGCGCCCGCAGCCAGATCGTGATGGAGACGCTGCTGAACGCCGTCGTCGAGCAGCACGCGCGGTTCGCGATCCTCGACATCACCGGGGTTCCGACGGTCGACTCGCTGGTGGCGCAGCACCTGATGAAGACGGTCGCCGCGGCGCGCCTCATGGGCGCCGAGTGCATCGTCTCGGGCATCCGCCCCGCCATCGCGCAGACCATCGTCCATCTCGGTCTGGACCTGGACGTGATCACCCGCGCCAGCCTCGCCGACGCGCTGGGGTACGCGCTGCACCAGCTCGGCGCGGGCATCGTGAAGCCGGGTGCGGGTCAGCGGTGAACGACGCGTACCCCCGTCCCGTGACCGGCCATGTGCCGGTGCTCCGGCTCGGCGACGTCCTGCTGGTCACGCTCCAGGGGGACCTGCACGACAGCACGGCGCAGCAGCTCCAGCAGGACCTCGCCGAGGCCATCTCCCGTACCGGGGTGCGCGGGGTCCTCATCGACATCTCCGGTGTCGAGATCGTCGACTCCTTCCTCGGCCGGGTGCTGGCCGAGATCGCCGCGCAGGCCAAGCTGCTGGCCGCGCGCACCGTGGTGGCCGGGATGCGTCCGGCGGTCGCCATCACCCTGGTCGAACTGGGTCTGACACTGCCGGGGCTGAGCACCGCCCTCAGCACCGAGGCGGGCATGGAGCTCCTCGCGCAGCAGGCCCCGGTGCCCCGTCCCGGCAGCCCGCGTCAGGAGAGTCCGTGATGCACACCGCCTCGGGCGTGGAGGCCTGCCTGCCCATCCGGTCGGACATGGACCTGGTGTGGGTACGACAGCACGTACGGCAGGCCGCTGCCCGGCTCGGCTTCGGGCTGGTGGACCAGACCAAGCTCATCACCGCGGCCAGCGAGCTGGCCCGCAACACCCTGGTGCACGGCGGTGGCGGGCAGATGGAGGCGAGGCAGGTCGGCGGTGCCGGGGCGCGGGGACTGCAGCTGGCCTTCACCGACGAGGGGCCGGGCATCGGCGACCTGGACCTGGCACTGAGCGACGGCTACACCTCCGGTGGCGGTCTGGGCATGGGGCTGAGCGGTGCGCGGCGCCTGGTGCACGACTTCGACATCGACACCACGCCGGGCTCGGGCACCACGGTGCGGGTGACGTGCTGGGTGGGACGGCCGCCGCGTCCGCGCGAGGAGGTCTGATGCCGCGCGTGTGGGACGTGCCGGTGCGCGACTCGACCCGGGTGCGCGACGCGCGGGTCGCGGCGGAGGGCGCTGCCGCGCTGGCCGGGCTGGACGAGCGGCGTACGGCGGCGGCCGCGCTGGTCGCGACCGAGCTCGCCACGAACCTCCTCAAGCATGCCGAGGGTGGTCAGGTGCTCATCGACGTCGTGGCCCCGCCCGTGCTGCGGGAGGGGCTGTTGGGGTCACGGGTGGTGCAGATAGCCGCGGTCGACCACGGCCCGGGCATCCCCGACGTGCCCGCGGCGCTGCGCGACGGCTTCTCCACCTCCCGCTCGCTCGGTGCCGGCCTCGGCACGTGTCTGCGCCTCTCCGACAATTTCGCCCTGCACAGCGTCCCCGGCCGCGGCACGGTCGCGGTGGCCCGCGTGAGCTCGACGCCCCGGGCCACCGAGGGGCCGGCCGGGCCCGAGGGCCGGGTGTCCGCGGGGGGACGGTGGCCGGGCGGCGCACCGCCGTTCGGCGCGGTGGCATGCGGCGGCCTGACGGGTCACGCGGCGGTGCCGGCCGGGGCGCCCGGTCACACCGGACAGGCCCCGGCGATTCCCGGCGACCCCACACAACCGGCCGCCCCCGCGCGGGGGACCGACCCCGGGCTCTGCGCAGCCCCCGGCTACGACCTCCCGGCCACCGGCACACCGGGAACCGGCCCCGGACCCCGGACGACACCGGCCCACGGCTCGGCGAACACCGGCGCACCGGCAACCGACTCGGCGCCCCGGACCCCAGCGACCCACGGCCTCGCGGACGCCGGTGGCTCGGGGACCGACTCGGCCCCCCGGACCGCAGCGGCCCGCCTCGCAAACCCCGGGGACCCGGGGAACGCTTCCGCCTCCCGGACCCCAC
>NZ_JBEOXI010000378.1:0-5686 GCF_040296465.1 Streptomyces sp. NPDC002130 | reverse complement strand
GCATCAACCTCGGGCCGGAGCAGGTTGCGCGGTGCGTCGAAGAGGTCGGCATCGGCTTCTGTTTCGCGCCGGTCTTCCATCCTGCACTGCGCTTTGCGGCGGTGCCTCGCAAGGAAATCGGCATTCCGACGGCATTCAACGTGCTCGGTCCACTGACCAATCCGGCTCGTCCGCGTGCCGGGCTGATCGGGTGCGCATTTCCGAAACTGATCTCGGTCGTCGCGGGAGTCCTTGCGCAGCGCGGCAATTCGGCGTTGGTGGTACGGGGAGACGACGGACTGGACGAACTGACCACATCGACGACGTCGACGGTTCACATCGTCGGGGGTGGAAGTGTGCGAACTGTCACGCTGGATCCGCGTGACCTCGGAATCGACCGCGTTCCTCTCGAAGAGTTACGCGGCCGAGGTGTGAATCAGGTGCCCGAAGCTACCGAGGTGCCCGTAGACGACTTCGTTGTCGACGGGCAGGTTGGAGAATCCAACGCGAATCGCATACTTGAGCGCTGCAGGGTTACCGTCGGCGACCATCCAGGTCATTCCTGCAGCGCGGTCCCACCAGTCTTCGATCCAGTACTCCCCTGCCCCGATCCCGGGGATGTCGATGGTGACGGCGGTCCCGGCTTGGGGGTGTCGGTCCGGGTGGATCGTTGATGCTGCAGTCATGATTCCGTCTTTCCCAGGTAGTAGGGGTCACCGGTGAGCGGGGTCAACCCGGCCGGGAATTGAGTCAAGTCGGCACCGCCCTCGTGATGGGAGGCAAGGGCTTTCGCGCAGTCCCATTGGTTGCCGGATGCACCGCTCTCCGATGCGAGGGCGCTGGCAGCGTCTTCGTCGCCGTCGGCGAGAACTGCTGCGAGGCGGCAGATCATCAGTTCGTAGCCCCACCCGTCGAGGTCAAACCGTTCGCCGCCATTCGTGCGGAACCGTGACAGTCGTTCACGTAGCCAGTCCGGCAACGCTGCTTCCTGTTCGGTCCACGTCTCCCGACAGGACTCGAGAGTCCGTCGCCGTTCGTCCTGGAAACCGACAACCATCGTGTTGTGCTCATCGGCGAGCTGTTGATCGGTCTTACGCATGAGCCAGAAGTCCCCGGATCGGAGTCCGGTGACGGTGGAGCCGAGTACTGTCTCCAGCTCGTATGTGTGACCGACGATCGGAATTCCTTCGCAGTCTGCGACTTTGAGTCCGAAGACCATGCTGTCTCCGCCGCAGCGAATCCAGCCAGACTCCGGATCAATGTCTACTGCGTCGAGGGTTACCGGTTGGAGGTCTCGGAGTTTCGCCGCCCAGTCCGCGGCCGTCGACATCGCCATCAGAACGGCCACGAGGTGTTGGCGCCACGCTCGAGGAGCGGGATCATCGCGAACATCTGGTCGGTCAGACCACCGAAGGTGTACCGATTACCAGTCCCTGATGAGGCATGACCGTACCGGTATCCCGCGAGGTTCGCGGTGAACAGCGGCACAGACTTCGGGAGCAATGCGCCAACGTCGCCATAGCTTGCCTGCTCATCCGTGAGGATGACGACGCGGTCGTGCCCGTCGAAGTGCCGTTTGATCGCGCCCGCCGTGTCGGTGCCACCGTTGAGGAAGTAGCCGTCCTTGCGCCAACGCTCGATGCTGCGGAGTACCGATTCTCCTGCGCGCTGGGGGAACACCTTCGTCGGCACTCCGTAGTAATTGGACGAGAATGAGACGACGTCGGCGTCTGCCGCGCGGGCAGCGAGAGAAAGCCCGAAGACCACGGCCGCGTCCCACCGCATGAGGGAACCGTCCTTCGAAAAACCAGAGTTCATCGAACCCGAGGTGTCGACCAGAACCAACGTTCGGCCGGGAAGCTCAGGGATCGACGAGAGCGACGCGTCGAGGGCCTTCTCGAGCGACCATCCCCATCGCAGAGACGGTGCTGCGTTGTAGGCAGAGAGGAAGCGCATCGGGAGTTGGCGGGATTTCGCGACCTGCTCGGGGTCGGCGAGGCGCGCGCAGATGCCGGCGGCGACTTCATCGGAGACCCCGGCCTGGTCGAAGTTGCGGAGGTTCCGCAGCAGCGCCATGTACCCCATCGACGGGATGATCGCTTCCCACATCGCGGCCGTCCACGGTCCGTTGATCAGGGACGGGATCTGCTCCCAGGTCATTCCTGCAGCGGCGAGCGCGGTGGATGCGTTGTCGGTGATGTCGTTCGGGGTGAAGAGGAGGTCGACGGCCTGCTTCGGGGTCAGCGCCTTCATGGCTGCGTTTTCTCGCAGCATGAGTAGCGATTCGGGGATCGTGAGGTCTTCGACGCCGAGTCGGGCGCCGACGAGGTGGGTGAAGAGGTCGCTCTGCCATTCGGCTTTGGGGGCGGCGTGAGTCAGACGGATGACATCGGCGAAGCGGACACTGTGAGATGCGGTGTCGTACTTGATGGCAGACCGCTCGGTGTAGAGGCGCGTGGCGGCGTCGCCGACACCGCGCTTGACCGGCTGCGGGAGGTTGCGGCCATAGTTCGTGTGCCAGTATGCGAGGAATTCGCCTGGTTCGTCCGCGCGCTGCAGCACGGAATTGATGATCTGCCTGTTGCCACCGGCCAGGCCGGCTGCGAGGCGGGCGTGGACTACTTCTGCCGCGAGGACGAGGGAGGCTGAACGCATGTTCGCGGAGTTGCGGAGCCATCCGGCGAAGCGTGTGAGCCAGAGGTCGGGGTCCGGTTGCGCGGCGAGTGTGCGGATCAGTTCGCCGAAGCGGTTATCGCGTGAGGCGGCGGATTCGTAGAACGTCTTCTCACCGACCATGTTGGTCACTGCGAGGAGGAACAGTTCGGACTGGGTGTCACGCGCGTATCCGGCTGCGCCTTCGTGGGTCCGACCGGATGGGTGGCGTTCGGTGGTGATCGGATGTCGTCCGGTTGCTCGTGTTCCGGGGGTGTTGAACTTGGTCATGGTGTTCTCCGTGTTCAATTCGGAGGGAGCCACCACGAGAGTTGATGCCGAGTAATGAGGTTGGGGTGCCGCTGAGGGGTCCGTTACTCTGCCAGTTGAGCTACAGCAGCCGGGGGCTGCTGACGGGATTTGAACCCGCAACACACGAAGTAGCGGTACTCCTTCGCACCGGCATCAACTCTGTGAAGTTGTGGCTCCCGAGGATGGGGTGGGACGCAGGACGTGATGCACTAGGCCGCTTGTGCGTACCAGTCGAATCATGTTCGGCTGGGAGGGATTTGAACCCCCGTCTTCTGATAGAAGAAGTATCCGCATCCCTTCGCACCGGGAGGTGTGAAGTGTGTGGCTCCCGAGGAAATGGGCTCGGTGTCGGCAGATTTCACCCAAAGAAGTAGCCGGACCGATTCGCACCGGGAGCGCGAAAGTTGTTGTGAGTTCCGAGTAATGGTTGCGGTGAGGGTGACGTAGGCGCTCTAGCCAACTGAGCTACACCGGATGCAGATCCGGTGACGGGATTCGAACCCGCGACATCCCCATTAACAGTGGAAGTAACCCTCGGTGCTTCGCACCGGAACTCTATTCAGTTGTAAGAAAAGTTGTGACACCGAGTAAAAATGCCGGGCGACAGTGTATTTCGAAGAGGAAGTAACTGCCTGTGGGCTTCGCACCGGTGTGGTGACGTGATCGAGACTAACCGATGAATGTCTCGATGTCTAGCATCGCACTAGACACCCAACACTTAGCGGATGATTGTGGCTACACCTGGGTCGATTCCGTCCAGCGGGTCGCAACCCAACGTGCGGGCAAGCCACATCAGGCGGTCCAAACCCCACTCGTGCCCGCAAGCGACACATGAAGCACCTGAACGCGATACCTGCAGGACCGGTACCCGAACGTGCTCACCGTCCGAATCGGTCCTCGTGACATGCGTTTCACCGCAGGCCGGGCACGCCGCGGCCAACGTGAAGCGGTTGCGCCCCGCGATCAGTTCTTCCGCACTCTCGACCCATGTGCGGATCTCCATCGCCGCAGCCTGCAACCACACCGCATCCTGCGGGCGCCATGACCAGTCCGCGAGATAGGCGAGCCGTGTGGCGGTGCCGCCGTCCGAGCCCGGCGCCCACGCTGTGACAGTGTTGTCCACCAGGACGATCCAGTCCAAGCCGTCGACCCAGACTGGTGGGAGTGAGCGGGCTACTCCGCCGTGAGCTGTGCCCTGCTGTCCTGCAAGGTTTTCGGTCATTTCTGCGTACAGGGAACCTGATGTGCAGACGATCCGGTTTCCGTTGTCGTCGTTTTTGATGTCAATGCGGGGTCCGGTGAGTAGTTGCACTGCGTCGTCGAATGCGCGCCTGGCGGCGTGCAGGCTTTCGTCGTCAGTGCGGTGGTTCGGTGTGGTCGCCATGGTCAAGAGAGCTCCCTTGGTCGTGCGGTTGCTGCGCGGCAGTGATGTGTTTCAGGAGGGCAAGGGTCGCTCCGATGTTCAGGTCGGGGCATTGTCGGTTCTGGTGTGCGGGTCGGACGCAGACGAGAACTTCACCGCGGGGACTTCGGACGCATTCGTCGGGGTGCAGGATGAGGGGTCGAGTCGCGGTGGCGGTGGTGATCAGGCCACCGACGCCGTAGGGCTGTTCGGTCATGGTGGGTGTGCGAGGTGTCAGACGCGTGGTGGCCAGTTCCAGTGTCCTGGTTTGGGTTCGGGTGAGAACGGGACCGAGGGGTTGAAGAACTGTCCGGTGGGGTTGAAGATGACGAGGGAGAGGGTGCCGTTGTAGTCGTCGGGTACTGCGGTGACGATCGCGGCGCGGGGTTCGGGGAGGTACTCGCCTTTTGGGGTGCCGTACGACTGGTAGTGGACGTTTCGTCCGACTGTGGGTAGCTGCTCGGTCATTTCAGTTCTCCTCGATGTAGGGTGCGAGCGCGTTGACGATGGCGCCGAACAGGTGATCCT
Organism: Streptomyces sp. NPDC002130; assembly: GCF_040296465.1. NCBI lineage: Bacteria > Bacillati > Actinomycetota > Actinomycetes > Kitasatosporales > Streptomycetaceae > Streptomyces > Streptomyces sp. NPDC002130. Next base: position 813 of record NZ_JBEOXI010000378.1, on the reverse strand, counting down.
TTGCCTTCTGGCCTTCGGGCAGTTCCGAGTACTGGACGAGGCATGGATGTGTCTTCGCCTCCGCGTCCTTGACTGGCCCGAAGTTCCACCCGTCCTTGACTTTCGATTCGCACCAGGACTGGTGCAGGCCCTCCGCTGTGGCCCCTGCGAGTGCTTTCTGCACACCTTCGACGGCACTCTCACGCTGCCAGGTGGGGGCGGTATCCCAATGCGGCGACGGATTCGGGTCACCTGCTACGAGTTGGACAGCCCGGTTCGCTTCGTGTGCGATGCGGGCGACATCTTCGATGTGGAAGGTCATGTGTTCACCGTTTCTGTGAGGAGTTGCGCGAGTCGTTCGGTGTAAGTCGGTCCCCCGACGTACATCTGGGTCTTGTCGTAGGCGGTGTGCTGTCCGCCGGCAGGGTTGAGGATCGAGACGGGCAGGTATCCGGCGAGTTCGAGACCAGCACGGCGGACGCGGTCACGCTGATACGGTGCATCCCACCAACGCTTGGCGAGCCAGAGGTTCTGCCACGATCGCTCTTTCAACAGCCGTTGAATGTCGAACGCCCACGCCGAGAAGTCCGGCCCCATCATGCGGGTCAGGTCGGCGACGTCGCGTATGAGGGAGTCCGGGTCCGCGTTGGTGATCATGTCGTCGGGGTTCGCGAAGTCGTACACCTTGTGTGCCACTGCGCCGTAAGAACCGTGTTGTCCCGCGACGCCCCAACCTGTGAACTCTCCAGTCTCGTGGCGCATGGGGTTCGCGACGAGGCCAGCTGCGAGCAGTCTGTCGCGGCCGTCCAGGAGGCCGCTGCCGAGGTCCTGAGC
>NZ_JBEOXI010000377.1:0-5693 GCF_040296465.1 Streptomyces sp. NPDC002130 | reverse complement strand
CCTCCTTTCGGAGCTTTCCGCGCGCGGCGTGTCCATCGTCGCGACGTCGAACACGCTTCCCGGCCAGCTCGGGGAGGGTCGCTTCGCCGCCCAGGACTTCCTGCGCGAGATCAAGAAGCTCGGCTCGATCTTCGAGACGATTCGCGTCGACGGTCCCGACTACCGTCACCGTGACCTTCCGCCCGCACCGGAGCCCATTTCCTCGGAGGAGTTGGTCTCTCGGGCCGACGCCATCGACGGCGCCACGCTCGACAACTTCGACGAGCTGTGCAAGCACCTCAGCACACTGCATCCGTCGCGCTACAACAAGCTGGTCGAGGGTGTGAAGGCCGTGTTCATCGACGGTGTCCACCCGGCAACGGATCAGTCCGTTGCACTGCGCATCGTGGTTCTCGCCGACCGCCTGTACGACGCGAGCATCCCGGTCACCGTTTCCGGCGCACGCCTCGACGAGATCTTCACTCCCGAGCAACAATGCCGGAAAGAAATCTCTGGACAAGACGTACCTCGCTGCGGCATCCGCCACCGGCAAGCTCACCATCTCGGCGCTGCACGTCGTGACCTCGGTTGCCCCGGCCGCGACCGGCGGTGGCTATCAAGTGGTGATGAATCAGATCAACGAGCAGGGCAACACCGTCGGCACCAAGACGGTGACAGCCGACAAGGTCTTCTTCGCGGCGGGCAGTATCGGTACCAGCAAGCTTCTGGTCTCGATGAAAGCGCAAGGGCAACTCGCGAATTTGCCGGGTGCTGTGGGGCAGGAGTGGGGTCACAACGGCAACGTGATGGTGGGCCGTGCCAATCACATGTGGGACGCGACCGGCGCGAAGCAGTCGGCGATCCCCGTGATGGGCATCGACAACTGGGCCGACACATCCGCTCCCGTCTTCGCGGAAATCGCGCCCTTCCCGGCGGGTACCGAACTGTGGGTGAGTCTGTCTCCCTGAGCAGGCTGTGGGCCCGTACGGCCGTCCGAGCGGCCAGGAACTCCAGCGCGACGGGGTCGAGGCCGGAGGCGGGCGGCGTCTCGGTGTCGAGCGACGGCGGCGCCCCCGGCTCGTCGGGCAGCGTGGGCAGCGGCGGCAGCGGGGGCAGGATGTCACCGGCCGCGTACGCCTCGGCCGCGTCCACGCCCTCCGGCGCCGACGCCCGCGCGGCGGACACCCCGCCGCGCCTCTGGAGATCGTCCAGCACCGTGCCCTCGGTACGCCCCCGCATCAGCAGCAGCACGAACGGGTCCTGGTCCAGCAAGCGTGCCACCTGGTAGCAGAGTGCCGCCGTGTGCCCGCAGTGGTCCCAGGCCCCGCAGTCGCACTCCGGCTCCAGATCACCCAGGCCCGGGAGCAGGTCGACGCCCGCGTCCCCGGCGTCCTCGACCAGGTGCGGAGGCATCTCCCGGTCCAGCAGCGCCGCCACGTGACCGGCCCGCTCCGCCGCCATGTCCAGGAAGCGGTCCCACTGTCCGGGCGAGAGCTCCTCCAGCAGGACGTCGGCCCGGTGCGCCGTACGGTCGCGGTCCTGGACGACGGCCGTGAGCCGCCCCGGACGTACCGACACCGCGCCGACCGCACCCGCGCGGGCGAGCAGACGGCCCGTCTTGAGCTGCGCCGAGTCCAACGCCGTGCCTTCGAGAGCCTGCAGCCAGGCCTGGCCCCACCAGGTCTGCGCGAAGCCCCGCCCGTGCGCGGGCGGCAGTGCGGCGAAGGTGCGTTCCGTGTCGCCCTCGTGCCGTGTCATCGCAGGCCTCCTCGCAGTTCGACCAGATCCGCCAGTTCCGCGTCCGTCAGTTCCGTGAGCGCCGCCTCGCCGGCTCCCAGGACCGCGTCCGCCAGCTCCCGCTTGCGCAGCAGCAGGTCGGCGATGCGGTCCTCGATCGTTCCCTCCGCGATGATCCGGTGCACCTGCACGGGCCGGGTCTGGCCGATGCGGTACGCGCGGTCCGTGGCCTGTGCCTCGACGGCCGGGTTCCACCAGCGGTCGTAATGCACGACGTGCTCGGCCCGGGTGAGGTTCAGCCCGGTGCCCGCCGCTTTCAACGACAGCAGGAACACCGGGATCTCGCCGTCCTGGAAGCGCCGCACCATGGCCTCGCGCTCGGCGACGGGTGTCCCTCCGTGCAGGAACAGCGAGGGTGTGCCGCGGGCGGCGAGATGCCGTTCCAGGAGACGGGCCATCTGCACGTACTGGGTGAAGACCAGCACGCCCGCCTCCTCGGCGAGGATCGTGTCGAGCAGCTCGTCCAGCAACTCCAGCTTCCCGGAGCGCCCGGCGATCACGGGGCGCTCCTCCTTGAGGTACTGCGCCGGATGGTTGCAGATCTGCTTGAGCCCGGTCAGCAGCTTCACGATCAGGCCCCGCCGCGCCATGCTGCCGGCGCCGGAGATTTCCGCGAGCGCCTCCCGCACCACCGCTTCGTACAGGGCCACCTGCTCCTGGGTGAGCGACACGGCGCGATCGGTCTCGGTCTTCGGCGGAAGCTCGGGCGCGATCCCCGGATCCGACTTGCGGCGACGCAGCAGGAACGGCCGTACGAGCCGGGCCAGCCGGTCGGCCGCGGCCGGGTCCTGGCCGCCCTCCACGGCCTCCGCGTACCGTCGGCGGAAGGCTCCGAGCCGGCCCAGCAGCCCCGGGGTCGTCCAGTCGAGGATCGCCCACAGTTCCGACAGGTTGTTCTCCACCGGGGTGCCCGTGAGCGCCACGCGCGCGCGTGCGCCGATGGAACGCAGTTCGCGCGCGGTCGAGGAGTACGGGTTCTTCACATGCTGGGCCTCGTCCGCCACGAGCATGCCCCACGGCACCCCGGCGAGCCGGGACGCGTCCAGGCGCATCGTGCCGTACGTGGTGAGCACGAACTCCCCGTCGGCCAGGTCGTCCAGACCGCGCCGAGTCCCGTGGAAGCGCCGCACCGGTGTGCCGGGGGCGAACCGTTCGATCTCGCGCTGCCAGTTGCCCATCAGGGACGTCGGGCAGACCACCAGGGTGGGCCCGGCGAACCGTGCGTCGGACTGGCGGTGCAGGTGGAGGGCGATCAGCGTGATCGTCTTGCCGAGTCCCATGTCGTCGGCGAGACAGCAGCCCAAGCCGAGCGACGTCATACTCGCGAGCCAGTTCAGGCCCCGCCGCTGGTAGTCCCGCAGGGTGGCGGCGAGGGCGGCGGGCTGCTCCACGGGCTGCTGCCCCTCGGGGCTCGCGAGCCGCTCCCGCAGATCCGCCAGCCATCCGGTGGGCCGCACCTCGACCCGGCGGCCCCCCACCTCGGCCCAGCCTGTCAGGGCCGCGCCCAGGGCGTCCACCGGCGTCACCCGGCGGTCCTGCCGGGAGCGGGCCAGGCGCGCCTCCTGAGGGTCGATCAGGACCCACTGGTCGCGCAGCCGCACCACCGGGCGCTTCGCCTCGGCGAGACGATCCAGTTCCTCCCGTTCCAGTCGCCTGTCGCCCAGGGCGAACGACCAGGTGAAGGCGAGCAGTGCGTCGGCCGACAGGAACGACGGCATGGCCGCGAGGGACGCGCCGGGCTCCGGCTCGCCGTCGGACTCGCCGTCGCGGGGCCCCACCTCCGCGTGCGTGCTGAGCTCACGCGACAGTCCCTTCGGCCAGTGCACCTCGACCCCGGCCGCGCTCAGCGCCCGGGCGCCCGTCCCGAGAAGCTCGGTGACCTCCTCGTCGGCGAGTTCGGCCGCGTCGGGCACGGTCGCCGACAGCAGGGGCGTGAGTGGGGCCCATGCCCGGGCCGCACGGCGCAGGGCGAGCAGTGCGTCCATCCGCGCGCGCGGCCCGAAGGCCTCGCCCAGGGATCCGGCCCAGACGTCCGCGGCGTCCGCGACCAGCGCCGGATCGCTGACGCTGTGCACCTGCAGCACGGCCCGGAACGTCACGCCCGCGCCATCGTCCGCCGAGTCGGTGAGCCCGTCCGCCTCGATCCGCAGCGACAACCGCACGCCCGCGTCGTGGCCCGCGGCGACGTCGGCGGCCCAGGCGCGCTGCTCGGGCAGCCGCACCGGTTCCTGCGAGGCGTAGGCGGGGCCGCCCGTCACCAGTGGCGCGGCGGGCGAGCGGGGCAGGGTGTCGGCGACCGCGTCGAGGAAGGCGCGCAGAAGCTGCTCCGGGTCGGGCAACCGCGTCGGCCCGGCGCTCTCCAGGGGCACGGCGTGCGCCTCCGGCGGCATCGCGGCGGCGAGGCGGCGTACGGACTCGATGTCCTCGGCGCGCAGCGGACCCGTGCGCCAGGCGTCGTGGTCGCCCGGGGACAGCCCCGGCAACAGCAGTCCGCGGGCGGCGAGGTGCAGGGCGTGCAGGGCGGCCGCGCCCCAGAAGACGGTGGACCGGTGCCCCTGCCCGTCCGCACGCGCCCGCGTGAGGACCGGCAAGGCCGTGCCAACCGGCACCAGGACGGCGGGCAGGCTCGTTTCCTCGATCCCACCGTCGTGAGGCACGGCGACCGTCAGGTCCGTGACGAACGCGGACGCCACCACCGGAAGGGGAGTGCCGTCGGGCCGCCAGAAGGCGACGCTGCCGGTGCGCGCAGGATCGCCGGGCAGGAACACGGAGCGGCAGAAGGCTATTTCGGAGGTGTCGGAGGAGGATGCCGGGTGATTCTGATGCCTGGCTATGGCGTAGTCCTCAAATTTGACTAGTGGGAGCGGAGTCGCCGAGAGTACAGCACTTTCGGTGCGCATGGGTATGGATGAGCTGTGAGCTGGGTCACCATGGAGGTCTCGGGGGTGCTCGGGGTCGCACCTCAGGGATGTCTCAGGGTCGCGGTCCGGAACCGTCATGGAGACGGGTCCGTTTTCGAGACAGAGAGCGGCAGTGGCCGCGAAGGAGGCGACAATCATGTCGAACAACGCCAAGATCGCCGCGGGTGGTGTGGCGGTCGGGCTCATCCTGCTGATCTGGCTGCCCTGGTGGGCATCGCTCCTGATCATTCTGGGAGTCCCGGCCGCCGCGTACCTCACGCTCGACCCATCGCAGCGGCGCAGGCTGCGCCGCGCCACCCGCAAGGAACTCGGCCGCTGAGCCGCCGGCTCCGCACGGCCCGGCCGGGCGCCGCAAGGGGCCCGGCCGCACCGCCTCAGTTCGGCCGTACGGCCATCTTGTCCAGTGCCTCCAGGAGACTCGGCAGTTCCGGCCCCCTGCCCACCGGCAGGACCTCACCGGGCTCCTCGTCGAGCAGCACGAACGCGATGTCGTCGGTCCTCGCGACGAGCGACCAGCCCGGACCGTCGGCCCGCAGGGTCCGGGCGTCACCCGGCGCGAAGGACGACCGGACCCGGCCCAGCGGCGGCGGCGAGTCGATGTAGGTGCGGGCCTCCGCGAGGACGCGCCGGATGCCGCTGTGGCCGCCCGCCTGCGCGTTCGCCCCGCGCCCGGCCGGACCGTCGGTCGCGCCGCTCTCGTCTCCCGGGGACCCGGCGGCCTCCGAGGACTCCGGCGCCGGGAACTCCGCGTCGTCGACCTGCTCCCGCCACGTGGCCCACTGCAGCGCGATCTCGTCCGCGCCCAGACGCCGCTGGGCTGGACCCCAGACGCCGGTGTCCGGAGGGGTGAGCGGGGGCCGGTCGTCCGCCTCCGGACCCGGGTCGTGCGGCGCGGGCACCCCGGGGGCCGCGACGGCGACCGCCAGAGGCCACCCGGCCTATCTCGCGCAGGCAGGGCAGGTCCTGGGTGGCGGCGTGCAGCACCCACTCGACGCC
>NZ_JBEOXI010000376.1:0-5735 GCF_040296465.1 Streptomyces sp. NPDC002130 | reverse complement strand
CGCCGCCGGCTCCGTCCGCGATCCTGGTTCCCTGCTCGGCCAGCTCCAGCGCGGCGGGGGGGGGCGCGGGGTATTACGGGGGCGGGCGCCCCCCCCCCCCCCGGGGGTGGGGGTCGGTGTCGTCTCGACCCTGACGTCCATGGCCGCTCCTTGCCTGTCGAAGTCCGGCCGCCGGGCCCCGGCCGACCGCAGTCGGCCGGGTGCGCGCGGGTGCCGGCCGCGCTGGGCGGCCGGCACCCCGGCGGGTGCGACTCGCCTACCCCGCGCTGCGCGGTCTCACCGAACGCGATCAGGCAGGCAGCGACCCACGGCCGCGGTGAGGACAAGGCCGAGGCACACGGGGCGGGCCGGTCCCGAAGGAGCGCCGGGGCCGGTTCGACGTGGTCGACCCCGCGGGCCGCTCAGCTCTCCGTGCTGATGTTGACCATCCAGGGGACGCCGAAGCGGTCCGTGCACATGCCGAACACGTCGCCCCACATCTGCTTCTCCAGCGGCACCGACACCGAACCGCCCTCGGACAGCTTCTCCCAGTAGCCGCGCAGCTCGGCTTCGTCGTCGCCGCTCAGGCTCACGGAGAAGGGGCTGCCCTGCTCGGACTGCATGCCCGGCGGGTTGTCGGCGCCCATCAGGGTGAAGCCGCTGGTCGTTTCCAGCATGCCGTGCATGATCTTGTCGGCGTTCGGGGCGTCCGCCTGCCCGAACTCTCCGTAGCTGTTCAGGGCGAGAGTGCCGCCGAAGACCTCCTTGTAGAACTCCATCGCCTGCCGGGCGTCGCCGTTGAAGGTGAGATACGGGTTGAGACGCGAGGCCATAGGAACCTCCCAGAAGGGGGCAAAGAGCCGTTTTCGCGCAGCGTATCGCCAGGTACCGGCAACGGCTCGTCGAGCGTGCCGCGCCCCGGGGCCGGGTGAGGCGCCGCCGAGGCCGGCTCCATCATCAACTGCCCTGTTAGCGTTGCCTCTTGACCGGAGAGGAGACGGCGTCTCATGTCATCGACGTTCCGCATCGGCGGGGACCTGGAGGTAGGCCGGCTCGGCTTCGGAGCCATGCACCTGCCGACCGCACCCGGCCCCGATCGGGAGAACGCCATCGCGGTGGCCAGGCGGGCCGTGGAGCTGGGCGTCACGCTCATCGACACGGCTCATCTGTACGGCGGCGGAGCCAACGAGGAGCTCCTCGCCGAGGCCCTGCACCCCTACCCGGACGGCCTGCTGATCACCACCAAGGTGGGTGTCGCCCGCACCGGCCCCGGCGGCGACTGGAAGCTCGACGGACGGCCGGAAATCCTGCGCGACCAGGTCCGGCAGGCCCTGCGGCGGCTGCGGACCGAGCGGATCGAATTGCTCCAGCTGCACCGCGTCGACCCCGGCACACCGCTCGCCGACCAGCTCGGCACCCTGCGCGAGCTGCAGACCGAAGGCCTCGTCGGCCGGATCGGGCTGTCGGAGGTCACCGTCGACGAACTGGAGCGGGCCCGGGAACTGGTCGACGTCGTGAGCGTGCAGAACCGCTACAACCTGCTCGACCGGGAGCACGATCCGGTGCTGGACGCCTGCGCCGCCGCCGGGATCGCCTTCCTGCCCTGGCGGCCCGTGGCCTGGGGGAAAGCCGGGGCCGAGAACGAAGTCGCCGCCGTCGCGGCCGAGCTCGGGGCGACGCCCACGCAGGTCTCGCTCGCCTGGCTGCTCGACCGTGCACCGGTCGTCCTGCCCATTCCGGGCACGGCCCGGATCGGGCATCTGGAGGAGAACCTCGCCGCGGTCCGCCTGCGGCTGACATCCGACCAGCGCGTGCGCCTCGACCGCCTCGCCGAGGAGTCGGAGACCGAATCGGGCTGATGGGCCCGGCCCGAGGGCTCACGACTCGTCGGACGCCCCGCTGTTCCAGTCGTAGGGACCGCCGCCCTGCCACTCGATCAGCTCGGTGTCGTCGACGGCCGTGTCGGTGGTGGGCAGGCCCTCGCGGTGCAGCAGGTCCAGTACGTCGAAGAGGCTGTAGGCGACGCCCATGCGCTCGCCGTGGATGGTCACCAGCCGTCCGCCGTCCGTCGCGGGCGGCTGCACGACCACAGGGGGTTGACCGTCCATAGCCCCACCATGCTCCCGAAACGGCCGGTTCGCAGCTCGGTGGCGTCCAGAAGCGGTACGACACCGTCTCCCCGCCGGGGGCCGGGTGTGCTGTGCGTCGATGACAAGGCGCGATCCGGAAGCTGAGTTCTCATCAGCACTGCCTGAGAGCGGTCGTGCCACCGCCCTAGCGTCCCTGGCATGGACATGAATCGTACGAGCAGAGGGAAGTGGCGCGGTGCCGTGCTGGCGGTACTGCTGACCGCCGGGACACTCACGGCCGTCGCTCCGGGCGCCCGGGCCGATGGGGCGCGCACCGAGACAACGGTGAAGTCGACGTCGCCGGTGACCGGAGTGGCGGAGTCGATGGTGCGGGTGAAGGTGCCGCTGCCCAAGTCGGCCGGGCCCCGGCCCGCGGCGTGCGACTGGCTGTCGTACCTGCGCTACCGCTCCGCCCACGGACCGGCCGCGTCGGCCGACGCCGACCGGATCCTCATCGCCCAGCCGGGCATCCTGGAAGGGGCGGGGGCGTTCGACAGCGTCGCCCGCAACACCGTCACCCGCGCCGCCGAGCAGGGCCTGCACATCGAGTTCTGGGCGCTGGACCGGCGTTCCAACTGCCTGGAGGACCGCACCGGCATCGCCTCCGGCGACCAGCACACGGCCGTCGACTACTACTACCGCGGCAAGCCGGTCGGCGGCCGGACCTTCGACGGCTTCGCCGGCAACGCAGAGCTGGGCTGGATGGCGAAGCTCGGGATCGAGCAGACCGTCCGCGACCAGTACGACCTGCTGACCGCCGAGTTGCCGACCCAGGCCCAGCGCAAGCGGAAGGTGCTGTGCGGCGGGCATTCGCTGGGTGGTGTGATCACCGGGTACTTCGCCGCGGCCGACTTCGACGGCGATCGCGCCACCACGGCCGACGCCGGGTACAACCAGTGCGCCGGCTACTTCGCCCTCGACACGACCGTGTCCACGTCGCTGGCCGACCTCAGCGGCAGCATCCCCGGTGACACCAACCTGCCCGACATCGACCTCGGTCACGGCGTCGTGCAGGCCGGGCTGGACAGCGGCGTGCTGCCGCGCACGCTGTCCGCCCCCGTGCTGCTCAACCCCGAGACCATGACCCTGCTCGGCATCGCCGGTCTCGGTGCCCTCGACGACCTGGAGGGCGAGGCCGACCTGCTCCGCTACCTGCCCTCCAACCTCAACATCGAGGCCACCCACCGCCTCCTGTTCGCCAAGGACACCGCCGCCTTCCTCACCGGCAAGCCCGCCGTGAAGGATTTCCGGCTCACCAACGGGGCCGTGCTCGGGGCGTTGCTGGACGACAACTCCGTACCGCTGGCGTTCCTGCAGACCAGTGTCGGCTTCTTCGACGGCGGGCCGATCGCCGACAAGAGCTTCCCCGTCGCCAACAGGGGTGACGCTCAACCGGGGCTGTACGGCACCGCGTACAAGGCCATCCCGGACCGGCCGCAGGGCCCGCTCTACACCTGGCGCAACTACGACCGCGTCGGCGATCCCGACGACCCGGGACACCGGTCGGCCGACGGCACCCCGTTCACCGGCCCCGGCGACGAGGTCACCGATGTGCGGCAACTGGCCCGCAGCCTGGCCGAGCAGCCGCTGGACTTCACCGAGCAGTACTTCCCGACCAAGCTGGTCACGGACATCCAGCTGGCCACCTCGCCGCAGGTGAAGAAGCTCGTCGCGCACCCCGAGGGGCTCAAGGCCAATCCGGTGCTCACCGTGCTCGCCGGTGAGGGCCTGCTGGCGGGCCGGGTCCCGGCCGACCTGCATCCGGTGGTCGCCGACGGCTACCAGCACCTCGACGTCCTGACCGCGGCGCCCGTGCAGAACGACGGCCGGCCGGAGCCCGTCTCCACCAGCCTGGCCGGCTTCGCCCGGACACCGCGCTAGCCCTTGCCCGCACGCACGCCCGGGGCCCGGGAGGAACTCCTCCCGGGCCCCTTCGTGTGACGCGGGCTCAGAGCCTGCCGGCGGCGAACGTGGCCGCCTGTTCGGCGTCGTCCCGGTAGCCCAGGTGCGCTCCGACGTCGCCGCCGCCGTTCTCGCAGACGGGGTCGCCCTTGGCGCAGATGTCGAGCGTACGGCTCTGGTACGTGCCGGTGACGCTCTTGCCGAGCGCCCGGATCGGGTTGCCGAACAGCAGCACCGCGGCGACCTTGGGCTCGACCGCAGCGGGCAGGGTGGCCACGATGGGGCTGCCGACCACCGCGCCGGCGCTGCTGATGCCGATCGAGTTGTCGACGACGTTCGCGCCCTGCGAATAGCCGACGAGAACGAACTTCTGGCCCGGGCAGGCGGCGGCCTGGCTCTTCACATGGTTCACGAGATCCAGATTGCCCTGGGCCGCGGACGTGGGGGAGAGGTCGGCCGGGTAGTTCACCTTGTAGCTGGAAACGTTCTTGCCCGCCGCCTTCTTCTGCAGCGCGGAAAACACCGGGTCGCCGACGATGAAGCCGAGCGTGCCCGGCTCGAAGGTGCCGCGGGCGGCGACGACCTCGACGTCCGAGCAGGCCGCGGCCAGGGCCGGGGGAGCCGAGAGGGTGGCGAGACCGGCCCCGCCGGCCAGCGACAGCGCCGTGAGACAGATACGGATACGCATGGGGGATCCTCCGCGTGGAAAGGCGCGTGAAGCACCTGCGAAAAAGGACGCCCCGAACGTATGGGAATTTCTGTTCCTGCTGTTATGGACGGGATTATGGAAACCCCGCTGATTTTTGTCGCCGATTGAGTGCGCCGACTTAATTCCGGATCAGTTCTGCCGTATGTGCAGGGATTCCGCGCGCAACGCGAGAATGAGGTCGAGGCGGGTCGCCGGGTCGTGCAGGGCGTCGCCGAAGAGCTTCTCCAGCTGGCGCAGGCGGTAGCGGACCGTCTGGGGGTGGATGTGCAGCCGTACGGCGACGTCCGGCACGTTGCTGCCGGTCAGCAGCCAGGCCAGCAGTGTCTCGGCGAGCCGGTCGCGCTGCCCCGCCGAGACCGTGTCGAGCGGCGCCAGCACCCGGGCCTGGAGCCGCTCCAGCAGCGGCTCGTCGCCGTACAGCAGCAGCGTCGACAGATGCTCGTCGCAGCGCACCACGCCCTGGCGCGGCAGCACCCCACGGCCCATCAGCCCGAGCGCCCGGGTGGCCAGGCGCAGCGACTGCGCGGCCTCGGTGACCGCGACCGTCGGGCCGATCGCGGCGGGCCGGCCGCGCAGCGCGAGCGTGAACGCCCGGCCGGTCGTGCCGCCCGAGCCGTCCGGATCGGGCACCAGCATGCGCGGCGGCCGGGACCCCATGTCCACCAGCGCGCCCGCCGCCGCCAGCGGCCGGTCCTCCTCCCTCCGGTCCGGTGCCGCCGCGAGCGCCACGACGGCGACCGTCCGCGGCACCGGCCAGCGTGCGCTGTGCGCCAGGTCCTGCACGGCCTCCAGCGCCACCGGCCCGTCCTCCAGCAGCAGGTCGAGCAGGCGCTTGCGGCGCCGCTCCAGCTCGTCGGAGCTGCGCAGCTGGGCCTCCGCGTACCCGGACGCGGCCGCCTGGGCGACCTCGTGCACGGTCCGGAAGGCCAGCTCGCCCAGCACCCCGTCCGGGCGTCCCGTAGATTTCCTGATGAGGGAGCGAATCGACGCGAGGGGACGGACGGCGACGTGGCAGG
>NZ_JBEOXI010000375.1:0-5824 GCF_040296465.1 Streptomyces sp. NPDC002130 | reverse complement strand
AAGCCGGCGAACAGCGGCGTCGCGAACATCAGCAGCATGATCGTGCCGTGCATCGTGAACGCCTGGTTGAACTGCTCGTTCGACATGATCTGCAGGCCCGGACGGGCCAGCTCGGCGCGCATGAACAGCGCCATCACGCCACCGATGACGAAGAACGCGAACGACGTGACCAGGTACAGCGTGCCGATCGTCTTGTGATCCGTGGTCGTCAGCCACTTGAGGTGCCTCATGCCCCGTCTGTGTCCGCGCCCTGCCCGGGCGTCACACTTCACCGACGCGACGAGAATCACGAAACCGGGTGTGACGATCGAGAAGGTGCCGGACACGAACGGGACATGAGCAACGACGAGATCTTCGCCGCTGCCTACCGCGAGCACTACTGGGCGGTCAGCCGCTATGTCGCGCGGCGACTGGACGGGCGGACCGGCGAGGTGGAGGAAGTGGTGGCGGAGGTGTTCACGGTCGCCTGGCGGCGCCGGGCCGACCTCCCGGCCGCCGCGCTGCCCTGGCTGTACGGCGTGGCACGCAACTGTCTGGCCAACGCGGTACGCGGACACGGACGCCGCCGCCGGCTCGTCGACCGGCTAGGCAACGACGACACCGCGCACGGACGGCACATCACGGCGGGCCCGGAGGCCGACACCCCCGGCGGCTGGGTGCACGAGGCGCTCGCCCGGCTGTCCGCGGCCGACCAGGAAGTGCTGCGGCTGACAGCCTGGGAGGAACTCGGCGTGGACGAGGTCGCCGTCGCCCTCGGCTGCGGCAGCCGGGCCGCCGCCATGCGGCTGCACCGGGCCCGGCGCCGCCTCAGAGCCGAGATCGACCGACTGCGTCCCGAGACCCCGACCGCCGAACACACCTGCATGACCGCCCCGAAGGAACACGACCATGGCTGACGAACTCGAACTGCTGCGCAGCGCCGACCCGGTGCCGCACGACGGTCCCCACTTCGGCGACGGCCCCCTGGACCACAACGCCGAGCGACGGCTGGAACAACTGCTGCGGGAGGGTCCGGATCCGACACCCGTCCGCCTGCGGGATGGGCTGGATGGGGCTCCCGGCCGTCTGCGGGGCGAGCTGGATGGGGCTCCCGGCCGTCTGCGGGACCGGCCGGGTCGGGGCCCTGGCCGTCTGCGGGACCTGCTGCTGCCGGGCTCCGGCCGCTCCGGCTCCCGCTCCCCGTCCCGATCGGCGTGGGGGCCTCGGCTGGCCTGGGGGCTGGTCGCCGGGGCCGTCGTGGCGGCCCTCACGCTCACCTTCGTACTGAGCGGCCCGAGCACCACACCCGCGGTCGCCGCGCCCCGCCCACTGGTGATCGAGTCGGGCTCCACGCCCGTACCCCTGGACCGGCTGGCCGAGCGCGCGGCGGCCGCAGCGGCGGCCGACGGCGCGCTCCGCCTCCGCAAGGGCACGCACGTGCAGTCCTGGAGCCTGGGGATGTCGGACGACAAGCCCCCGATCACCCTGCCACAGGAGCGCATCGTGCGCTGGCGGCCCGACGGCAGCCACACCGAACTCGTCGTCGCGACCGACCCGAGACACCCGGGCAGGCCGGTCCTGTCCGACGGCGGCGGTACACCGCGGCTCGTCCACGACCGCCACGTCCTGCTCGACCGGACGTACCCGCCGAGCTGGAGCGACGCCCCGCCCCAGTCGCCCCCGCCCCACGACCCGGCCCGGCTGCGCGCCTACCTGACGGAGTCTCAATTCACCGACACCCCGCTGACCACGCCCGAACTGCTGGACGCCACGGCGACGCTGCTGGACCACTGGACCCTCGGCGCACGCGAGAGCGCGGCGCTCGCCCGGGTCCTGGCCGGCGCCGAAGGGCTGCGGCCGGCCGGCCGGGTGACCGACCGGCTGGGCCGGAGCGGCCAGGCCTATGTGAACGACTCCCGCGGCGTCCGCCGCATGCTGATCATGGACCCGGCAACCGGTGCCGTCCTCGGGCTGGAGAGCACCCTCACGGCCCCGGAGCCCGCGTTCGGCGTGGAGGAGGGCGACGTCATGTCGTACAGCGCCTGGATGCGCTGATCACACCCGGCGCGACACCGAGGTGCCGGGCGGCGGACTCCGAACAGCGTGCATGCCGACGCGCTTGCCGGGGGTCGCGGTACGACCCACCACCACCGCCCGCTTCCCGGCCGGGCCGTACCGTCACGAGACAGGGCGCCGCGCCCGCCCGCCCGGCGACGCTCCCGTTACTCGTCCCACGCCTGGACGAGTGTCTGCTCGGTGATCTTGCCGCCGCGCAGCGACAGCATGGACTCGGACAGGACGCGCACTCCGTCCGCGTACTCGCAGCTCTCGCTGTACGCGGCCTCGTCGCCCTGGATGACGCAGCGCTCCAGCTTGTGCGACATGTCGCGGCTGTAGACGTCTTCCAGCATCCGCCCGATCTCGTCCCGGCCGTGCAGGACCTTGGGGTGGCTGGGCTGAGTCGTGCGGTCCACGATGCGCAGCTCGGCGTCGTCGGCGTAGAGGGAGAGCAGGATGTCCGGGGTGTGACCTTCCAGTCCCTGGCGCAGGGTCTCTCGGTCGAAGGCGGGGTCTGCCGCGGTTCCCATGATGACCTCCTTCGAAGGGCCGCGGCCCTTCGGGAGCGGGCCGCGCAAGGCCTCTCCGTCGAGCGTCCTCCCGCCCGGCGGGCTCGGCAAGCGCAGTACGGACACGGGGCCTGACGGCCGAGCGGGGTGGCCACGCCGATCTCACGCCCCTTGGCTCAGTCCGCCGTGGCGAGGAACTGCGTCGCCGCCAGCTCCGCGTAGAGCGGATCGGCCGTCACGAGCTCACGGTGGGTGCCGACGGCCCGGACCCGGCCCGCGTCCATCACCACGATCCGGTCGGCCATCGTCACCGTGGACAGCCGGTGCGCCACCACGAGGACCGTGGTCGTCCGGGCCACGTCCGCGACGGTGTCGCGCAGCGCCGCCTCGTTCACCGCGTCCAGCTGCGAGGTCGCCTCGTCGAGCAGCAGCAGCCGGGGGCGGCGCAGCAGCGCGCGGGCTATGGCGACACGCTGGCGCTCACCGCCGGACAGCTTGGTGCCGCGGTGCCCGACCAGCGTGTCGAGGCCGCCGGGCAGCCGGGCCACCAGGCCGTCGAGACGGGTCGTCTTCAGCACCCGCGCGAGGGCGTCCTCGTCCGCCTCCGGATTGCCCAGCAGCAGGTTGTCCCGCAGGGAGCCCGACAGGACCGGCGCGTCCTGCTCCACGTAGCCGATCGCGGCGCGCAGCCGGGGCAGTTCCCAGTCGTTCAGGTCCCGCCCGTCCAGTGTGATCACGCCGGATTCGGGGTCGTAGAACCGCTCGATCAGCGAGAAGACGGTGGTCTTGCCGGCGCCGGACGGGCCGACGAACGCCGTCATGCCCTGCGCGGGCACCGTGAAGGTCACTCCGTGGTGGACGTAGGGCAGGTCGTCGGCGTAGCGGAAGCGGACGTCGTCGAAGGCGAGGGCGGCGGGCTCGGCGCCGGGGGAGGGCAGCGGCGCGGCCCCGGCGGCCGGCTCGGCGGGCAGGCGCAGCGCGTCCTGGATACGGGTCAGGGCCGCCGCGCCCGTCTGGTACTGGGTGATGGCGCCGACGACCTGCTGGATCGGTGACATCAGGTAGAAGACGAACAGCAGGAACGCCACCAGGGTGCCCACGTCGATCGCGCCGGTCGCGACCCGTGCGCCGCCCACCGCGAGCACCGTGATGAAGGCGATCTGCATGGAGAGCCCCGCCGTGTTGCCGGCGGCGGCCGACCACTTGGCGGCCCGCACGCTCTGCCGCCACGACTCCTGCGCCGCCTCGTGCAGCGTCCGCTCCTCCCGGTGCTCCGCGCCGGACGCCTTCACGGTGCGCAGGGCGCCCAGGATCCGCTCCAGTGAGGCACCCATGACCCCCACGGCGTCCTGCGCCTGCCGGCTGGCCTTGTTGATGCGCGGCACGATCACCCCGAGGACCACGCCCGCGCCCAAAATCACGGCCAGGGTGACGCCCAGCAGTACGGCGTCCACCAGGCCCATCATCACGACCGTGGCCATGAGCGTGAGCCCGCCCGTGCCCAGGCCGACCAGGGAGTCGGTGGTGACCGCCCGCAGCAGCGTCGTGTCGGAGGTGATGCGGGCCATCAGGTCCCCGGGTTCGCTGCGGTCCACGGCCGTGATCCGCAGCCGCAGCAGATAGGACGACAGGGCGCGCCGCGCGCCGAGCACCACCGACTCGGCGGTGCGCGTCAGCACGTACGAACCCAGCGCGCCCACCGCCGCGTTGGCCACGACCAGGGCCGACATGGCCAGCACGGCGCCGGTGATGGCCCGGTCGTGCGACAGGTCGTCGATGAGGCCCCGAGCCACCAGCGGCAGCAGCAGCCCGGTCGCCCCGGTGACCAGTGACAGCAGCGCGCCGGCGAACAGGGACCAGCGGTGCGGCCGTACGTATCCGAGGAGCTGTCGCCAGGCGGGGGTGGCGGTTTCGGTCTCTGCGATGCTCACGGCGCTCCCTCGGCGTCGGCGGAGCGTTCAGGCTACGTCGCCGCCGACCCGTGCGGCCTGCCCTTTCGCGGCTTTCCGTGCGGAGCGGGGTGGCCGATCCGCGCCCCTTGCCGATCAGTCGCGCGTAGGGTCGGAAGGGAACGGACCCCGGCCGACGAAGGAGTCAGCACCATGGCCCAGGAAGTACGCGGCGTGATCGCACCCGGCAAGGACGAACCGGTGCGGATCGAGACGGTCCTGGTGCCCGACCCGGGCCCGGGCGAGGCCGTGGTGCAGGTGCAGGCCTGCGGGGTGTGCCACACCGACCTGCACTACAAGCAGGGCGGCATCAACGACGAGTTCCCGTTCCTGCTCGGCCACGAGGCCGCGGGCGTGGTCGAGGCGGTCGGCGCCGGCGTCACCGACGTCGAGCCGGGTGACTTCGTGATCCTCAACTGGCGTGCGGTGTGCGGGAAGTGCCGGGCCTGTCTGCGCGGGCGGCCCTGGTACTGCTTCGACACCCACAACGCGCGGCAGAAGATGACCCTCGCCTCGACCGGCCAGGAGCTGTCCCCGGCCCTGGGCATCGGCGCCTTCGCGGAGAAGACACTGGTCGCGGCCGGTCAGTGCACCAAGGTCGACCCGGGCGTCGCCCCGCAGGTGGCCGGACTGCTGGGCTGCGGGGTGATGGCCGGCATCGGCGCCGCGATCAACACCGGGAACGTCGGCCGCGGCGACTCGGTCGCCGTGATCGGCTGCGGCGGTGTCGGCGACGCGGCCATCGCCGGATCGCACCTCGCCGGAGCGGCGACGATCATCGCCGTCGACATCGACGACCGCAAGCTGGAGACCGCCCGCTCCATGGGCGCCACCCACACCGTCAACTCGCGCGAGAGCGATCCGGTCGAGGCGATCCGCGAGCTCACCGGCGGCTTCGGCGCCGACGTCGTCATCGAGGCCGTCGGCCGCCCGGAGACGTACAAGCAGGCCTTCTACGCCCGTGACCTCGCCGGCACGGTCGTCCTCGTCGGTGTCCCCACACCCGAGATGAAGCTCGACCTGCCGCTGCTCGACGTCTTCGGCCGCGGCGGCGCACTGAAGTCGAGCTGGTACGGCGACTGCCTGCCCTCCCGTGACTTCCCCATGCTGATCGACCTGCATCTGCAGGGGCGCCTGGACCTCGGCGCGTTCGTCACGGAGACGATCCAGCTCGACGAGGTGGAGAAGGCGTTCGAGCGGATGCACCACGGCGACGTGCTGCGCTCGGTGGTGGTGACAACAGGGTCGGGCGCCCTTCTTTGCCAATCCGATAAACGGAGAGGATGTACTTCTCTACGGACGCCCGGTCTGCGAGGGCGGACGCCGGGT
>NZ_JBEOXI010000374.1:0-5916 GCF_040296465.1 Streptomyces sp. NPDC002130 | reverse complement strand
AGACTTCCTGCACACCTACAACCACCACCGTTGCCACACCGCACTCGGCGGCCAGCCACCCATCAGCCGCGTCAACAACCCTGCGGGTCAATACACCTAGCCCGCCCCGAGCCCGCGGCCCGGCAAGGGTCATAATCGATCCGTGAGTGCAGAAGACAGCACCCGTGCCACCGCCGCGGGCTCCAGGGCCGAGGCTTCCGGCCCCCGCCCCGAGCCCCTGCGCTTCTTCGGCACGACCTGGCTGGACCACGACAACGGCTACACGCCCCGTCGTATCGCGGTCGCCGTCGGCTCCCTCGCCACCGCGGCCCTCTCCTGCCTCGTCCTCCGCCTCGCCTACCAGGGCCTGCAGATCGCCGCGATCGGCGGCTTCGTCACGGTCCTCATGGTCGCGATGTTCGCGATCTGCAGCGCGATGGCCTTCCGCCACACCTGGGCCGGCTTCACCAGCCGCCCCGACCCCGAGCGCCAGGCGTCCCTGCGCGGTCTCCTGACCGTCGGCTTCGTCGGCTCCCTCCTCGCCTACTTCCTCCGCTCCCTCACCGAGGCCCCCGGGGAGAAGCTGCACCGCGAGGAGTACGAAGAGGCCCGCAAGCAATACGAGAAGCGCACCACCCGCCGCTCGGGCAACCCGAAGAACCGCCGCCGGGCGTAGCGTCCGGCGTGTGACGACCGGGCGGGGCCGTCAGACGGGTGGGACGACCGGGCGGAGCCTTCAGACAGGCCGGGGAGGCCCCGACTCCTCGCACCTCACGCCCACCCCCCCAACTCCCGCCGGTCTCACCGAAATCTCACCCCTCACCACCCCGCCCCCCGGCCACCATGGCCGTATGACCACACCTCCCTCCGCCCACCACCCCACCGGAGCCCACCCCACCCACGGACCCGCCCGAACCGCCCGAGCCCACTCCTTCAACGCCGCCGCAGCCCAGTACGCGGCCAACCGCCCCTCCTACCCCCCGGCCCTCTTCGACGCGATGGAAGACCTGACCGGCCGCCCCCTCACCGGCACCCGCGTCGCAGACATCGGCGCAGGGACCGGCATCGCCACCGCCCTCCTCCATGCGAGGGGCGCGAACGTCATCGCCGTGGAACCCGGCGACGGCATGGCGGCCCAGTTCCGCCGTACCCTCCCGGGCGTCCCGATCATCCGCGGCACGGGCGACGACCTCCCCCTCACCGACGACTCCGTCGACCTCGTCACCTACGCCCAGGCCTGGCACTGGACCGATCCCGCCCGCGCCGTCCCGGAAGCCCTGCGCGTCCTGCGCCCCGGCGGCGCCCTCGCCCTGTGGTGGAACACCGACGCCCTCGACGTCCCCTGGATCGCCGAGGCCGCCGCCCGCACCGAGCGTCACTTCCGCATCGACGTCTCCGCCGAGAAACGCAACGTCAACGCCCGCGCCGCCGACCCCACCGGCCTCCTCGACTTCACCCGCCGCACGGTCCGCTGGAGCCGCCGCGTCCCGGTCGACATCCACCTCGCCAACATCGGCAGCCACTCGGTCTTCCTCACGCACGACCCGGAACGCACCACAGCCTTCCTGGCCGCGGAACGCGAGCACCTCCTCCGCACCTTCCCGGACGGTGTCGTGGAGGAGGTCTACGAGGTCGTCCTCCTCCTCGCCGAGACCCCGGCCTGACGCGCACCCGCCCGAAGGCCGCCCCAGGGCCGCTTGACGCGCCCGACCCCCGGGAGCATTATTCATCGCATGATGAATAATGCTCCCGGCTCACCACGCCCGGGCCCCGCCCCCACCCCCGACCACCCGCCGACATCGGACTCCCCAGCCGCCCACACCCCTGCCGTCCACGCCGAGAACCTCACCGTCGTCCGCGGCCCCCGCACGGTCCTGCGCAACCTCGGCTTCACCGTCCCCCGCGGCCAGATCACCGGCCTCCTCGGCCCCTCCGGCTGCGGCAAATCGACCCTCATGCGCGCCCTCGTCGGCACCCAGGCCAAGGTCACCGGCACCCTCGACGTCCTCGGCCACCCCGCCGGCCACCCCACCCTGCGCACCCGCATCGGCTACGTCACCCAGGCCCCGTCCGTCTACGACGACCTGACGGTCCGGCAGAACCTGGACTACTTCGCCGCGATCCTGAACCCCGGCCGGGCAGCCGCCGACCGCCGCACTGAGGACGTCACCCGCGCGATAAGCGACGTCGACCTCACCGCCCACGCCGACTCCCTCGCCGGCAAGCTCTCCGGCGGCCAGCGCAACCGCGTCTCCCTCGCCGTCGCCCTCCTCGGCGCCCCTGAGCTCCTGGTCCTCGACGAACCGACCGTCGGCCTCGACCCGGTCCTGCGCCGCGACCTGTGGAACCTCTTCCACGACATCGCGACCGGCCGCGGCGCCACCCTCCTCGTCTCCTCCCACGTCATGGACGAGGCCGAACGCTGCCACCGCCTCCTCCTCATGCGCGACGGCGAACTCCTCGCCGACGACAGCCCCGACGCCCTGCGCACCCGCACCGGCGCGGACACGGTCGAGGAGGCCTTCCTGCACCTGGTGGACGAAGCGAAAGCAGCAGCCCGCACGAAGGAGACGACCCGATGACCACGACCACCCCGACCAGGACGGCCACCCCACCGAGGGCCCTGAACGCCTCCCGCACCACCGCCACTGCCGCGCGGGTCCTGCGCCAGCTGACCCACGACCCCCGCACCATCGCGCTGCTGGTCCTCATCCCCTGCGTGATGCTGTTCCTGCTGCGCTACGTCTTCGACGGCAGCCCCCGCACCTTCGACAGCATCGGCGCGTCCCTCCTCGGGATCTTCCCGCTCATCACGATGTTCCTGGTGACGTCCATCGCCACCCTGCGCGAACGCACCTCCGGCACCCTCGAACGCCTCCTCGCCATGCCTCTCGGCAAGGGCGACCTCATCGCCGGCTACGCCCTCGCCTTCGGCGCCCTCGCGATCATCCAGTCCGCCCTGGCCACGGGCCTCGCGGTCTGGTTCCTCGGCCTCGACGTCACCGGCAGCCCCTGGCTCCTCCTCCTGGTGGCCCTCCTCGACGCCCTCCTCGGCACGGCCCTCGGCCTCTTCGTCTCGGCCTTCGCCGCCTCCGAGTTCCAGGCGGTCCAGTTCATGCCGGCGGTGATCTTCCCCCAGCTACTCCTGTGCGGTCTGTTCACCCCGCGCGACACCATGCACCCGGCCCTGGAGGCCCTCTCCGACGTCCTCCCCATGTCGTACGCCGTCGACGGCATGAACGAGGTCCTGCGCCACACGGACATGACCGCCACCTTCGTCCGGGACACCCTGATCGTCGCCGGCTGCGCGCTCCTGGTCCTGATCCTGGGCGCGGCGACCCTCAGGCGCCGGACGGCATAGCCGGCCCGACGCGACATCCCGCCCAGCGGACACCCGAGCCGCCCCCCACTCCCCGGTGCGAGGATGGACCCCGGACGACGCACCCTTCGGAGGCACCCCGCGCCATGACCCAGAAAGTCGCAGTCCTCGGCACCGGCAAGATCGGCGAAGCCCTGCTCAGCGGAATGATCCGCGCCGGCTGGACCCCGTCCGACCTCCTGGTCACCACCCGCCGCGAGGAACGAGCCGATGAGCTCCGCACCCGCTACGGCGTCACCCCGGTCACCAACGCCGAAGCCGCCAAGACCGCCGACACCCTGATCCTCACGGTGAAACCGCAGGACATGGGCACCCTCCTCGACGAGCTCGCCCCGCACGTCCCCGCCGACCGCCTGGTCATCAGCGGCGCCGCGGGCATCCCCACGGCCTACTTCGAGGAGCGCCTCGCCCCGGGCACCCCGGTCGTCCGCGTCATGACGAACACCCCCGCCCTCGTCGACGAGGCGATGTCCGTCATCTCCGCAGGCACCCACGCCACCGCCGACCACCTCGCCCACACCGAGGAGATCTTCGGCGCCGTCGGCAAGACGCTCCGCGTCCCCGAGTCCCAGCAGGACGCCTGCACCGCCCTCTCCGGCTCCGGCCCGGCCTACTTCTTCTACCTGGTCGAAGCCATGACCGACGCCGGCATCCTCCTCGGCCTGCCCCGCGACAAGGCCCACGACCTCATCGTCCAGTCCGCCATCGGCGCCGCGACGATGCTCCGCGACAGCGGCGAACACCCGGTCAAGCTCCGCGAGAACGTCACGTCCCCCGCCGGCACGACGATCAACGCCATCCGCGAACTCGAGAACCACGGCGTACGGGCCGCCCTCATCGCCGCCCTCGAAGCCGCCCGCGACCGCAGCCGCGCCCTGGCCTCCGGCAACAACAGCTGAGTGTCGGGGGCGGGCCCGACCCGCCCCCGACACCCACACCGCTCAGACCGTCAGCCCGGCACCCGCCGCGGCCACCTCCTCCACAGCGGGCAGCAACCCGATCGCGCGATACGCCGCGTCCACGGTCGGCCGAGCCATCCTCCGAGCCCGCCCCGCCCCGTCCCGCAGCACGCCCTCCACATAACCGGGATCGGCACACAACTCCTTGTGCCTCTTCTGCAGCGGCCGCAGCACCTCGACCACAGCCTCCGCGGTGTCCTTCTTCAAGGCCCCGTACGACGGGTAAGCACCACTCAACGACTCGGGCTCCCCACCCGTGCAGGCCGCGAGGATCTCCAGCAGATTCGCGAGCCCCGGCCGGTCCTCCCGGTCGTAGACGACCTCCCGCCCGCTGTCGGTCACCGCCCGCATCACCTTCTTGCGCACCACGTCCGGCTCGTCCAGCAGATAGACGATCCCCGGCCCGACGTCGTCACTCTTGCCCATCTTGGACGCCGGGTCCTGCAGATTCATCACCCGCGCCGCCACCTCCGGCCGCGTGGCCCGCGGCACCACGAACGTATGCCCGTACCGCTGGTTGAACCGCACGGCGATGTCCCGCGCGAGCTCCACATGCTGCCGCTGATCGTCCCCGACCGGCACCACGTCGGCTCCGTACGCCAGGATGTCCGCCGCCATCAGCACGGGATACGTCAGCAGCGACAGCCGCACGCTCCCGCCCCGCCGCTGCTCCCGTGCGGCCTTCTCCTTGTACTGGATCATCCGCCGCATCTCACCGTCGGTGGCCACGCACTCCAGCACGTACGACAGCCGGGCGTGCTCGTCCACATGGCTCTGCACGAACACCGTGCAGAGCTCCGGATCCAGCCCGGCCGCCAGCAGCAAGGTCGCCGACTGCCGGCTCAGCCTGCGCACCCGCGCGGGATCGTGGTCCACGGTCAGCGCATGCAGATCGACCACACAGAACAAGGCCTCCGCCTCGTGCTGGTCCACGGCAGCCCACCGCCGCATGGCCCCCAGGTAGTTCCCCAGCGTCAGATGCCCCGTCGGCTTGACCCCGCTGAAGACCCGTGTCATCTCTCCTCCACCAGCCGGTCGGGACCGCCGCCCCGGGCGGCCGCCCCTCCGTGTTCCGGGAGGGAGAAACGAAAACGGCCGCCGAAGCGGCGGCCGTTGTGTGCGTACGTGAGCGCGGCCGCCGTCAGGCGGCCCACCACAGCTGGGTGCACGTACGCGTCGTCATACAGCCCAGGCTACGCCCCGGGAGTGCCGTCCGCCCCCGAGTTGACACGCCCTACCCCCATCCGTAGTGTTCTCCGAGTTGCCCGACGTGAGCGCCGACTCCGGTCGGTCCCCGGGCAGCCAATCCGCAGGTACTCACCATTATTCGACGCGCAGTGCATCTGTCGTCGCTTCATTGGCATGTGTATTTACGGAATGAGGAATCCCCGTTCGAAAGGACGCGGCCCCCGATTGGCTCGGGAGCCGGGGAATCCGCTAAAGTCTCACTCGTCGGAACGGCCCAACAGCCGCAAAGACAAACCCCGCTGACCGGGGATCAGGTCCGAAAGGATCTGATAGAGTCGGAACCGCCGGAAAGGGAAACGCGGAAGCGGGAACCTGGAAAGCACCGAGGAAATCGGATCGGAAAGATCTGAT
>NZ_JBEOXI010000373.1:0-5970 GCF_040296465.1 Streptomyces sp. NPDC002130 | reverse complement strand
GAGGTGACGACCTGGGGATTGACGGAATCGGCGTGATTATAAACGGGAGCCTCATCAGTTCGGGTGAAGACATGGAAGGTCTTCTGAAGGTCAACGGCTCGCTTGATGTTACTTTTTGCTTCATTCAAGCCAAAACATCGAGCGGCTTCTCAGGTGACCAGATCATGACCTTTTTCGACGGAGTCGACGAGTTCTTTGCTGAGAACGCATCTCTCCCCATGAACGACTCAGTCACACTAGCTCGTGACCTGATGCAGCAAATCTACGACAACAGCCTTCGCTTTCGGCGCGCGAAGCCGCAATGCCGCCTCAGTTATGTCACAACGGGCCAGTGGACTTCTGATCAGTACCTAGAGGCGAAGATTGGGAAGCGGGTTGCCCACCTTAAGTCGACTGGCCTGTTCTCGGAAGTCATGTTCCAACCCATGGGTGCTGACGAGGTACACGCGAGCTATCTTCGCAGCAAGAATAGCGTTACAACGGAGTTCTCCTTCCCTAGCAAAGTCCTCCTGCCTGACATTGCAGGTGTCACGGAATCTTACCTCGGGGTTATCTCGGCCCCAGAATTTATCAAGATCCTGTCGGACAGCGCAGGCAACATCAGGAAGTCCCTGTTCAACGACAACGTGCGAGACTTCCAAGAGTACAATTCCGTGAACGCCGACATTCAGCGCACGCTGACGGACGAAGCAGCAAAGGGTCGTTTCGTCGTGCTCAACAACGGAATCACCATCGTTGCGCGCGAACTGTCCACCACTCGGGACAAGGTCGCAATCACTGACTATCAGATTGTTAACGGCTGCCAGACGAGCCACGTCCTTTTTGATCAGCAAGAACATTTGACTGATCAAGTCCAGGTCCCGCTGAAGATCGTAGCGACACAGGACGAAGAGGTAGTGAACTCGATCATCACCGCAACTAACCGTCAAACTCAGGTCACTAATGAGGACCTCTACGCCCTCGGCACGTTCGCCAAGAAGCTGGAAGGGTTTCTGAGTTCATATAACGACGATCAGCGGTTGTACTACGAACGACGTTCGAAGCAATACAACGCAGTGTCGGGAATCAAGAAAGTACGCATCATCACGAAGTCGCAGCAGATTCGATCTTTCGCCGCGATGTTCTTGGACGAGCCGCATCGATCAATCAGCTACTACGCGGACCTGCAAACGCAGGTCGGTAGCCGCATCTTCAACGACGGGCACAAGCTGGACCCGTACTACGTATCAGCGTATGCCCACTTCAAGTTGGAGTTCCTCTTCCGGAATGGCCCCGTCCCAGTCAAATACAAGCCAGCACGGTATCACCTGTTGATGGCGCTCCGTTACATTGCGGGCGGATCGGAAATGCCCGCCTTGGGGGCCAATAAGATCGAGAAGTACTGTGCCAATATTTGTGAGGTTCTATGGGACAACACGAGGGCCGCCGATGCATTCATGCAAGCCGCCGACGCTGTGGAGCAGGCCTTGCACGGTACGCCGCTAGCTCTCGACATCGCGAAGACGCGAACCTTCACCGACTCACTCAAGCAAAAACTCGGAGCACACAATAGCCACCCACCGGCTCGGTCCTGATCAACTGCGTGGCTGCTTCACGCCTCATGCGGCAACAGGAGCAAAGTCGCGCTCGACCGCTACCCTGGTGTGCACCACCTCAGAAGCGGAGAGTGCTCCACGGATGGGACCGAAGACAGCGAGGGTCTACGAGACGATTCGTGCACGATTTGATCGGGTGAGTACGCCCCCGGGGACAAGTTGCCCTCAGAGCGAACTCTCGTAGAGAATCTCGGTATTGGCCGGACAGCGCTACGGCAAGTGCTCGCCCGGCTCGTGTCTGAAGGGCGGTTGGAGGTACGGGGACGTACCGGGCACCGGGCGCGGTGAGCGTTCAGCGTGCCGATCCCGCCCGACCTCGTGAGCCTGCTGCGGTGGCACGTCACGGCGTACGGCGTCGCCCCCGACGGGCGGCTGTTCCGGACGCAACGCGGCGGACTCATCCAGGACACCGGATATGGCGAGGTGTGGGCAGAAGCCCGTTCGCGCGCCCTCACGCCCGCTCAGTGCGCATCTCTGCTGGCGAAGCGTCCGTATGATCTTCGCCACGCCGAAGTGTCGACGTGGCTCAGCTCCGGGGTGGAGCCGCAGGAGGTAGCCGCGCGCGCCGGCCACAGCGTGGCCGTGCTGTTCCGGGTCTACGCGAAGTGCCTGGACGGCGGCGCCGCCACTGCGAACGCCCGGATCGAGCGGGCGCTAAGGAACGGCAGCTAGGAGGATCGGAAGCTGCCCCACGCCTGCCCCACACGGACTGGTCAGCACCCGAATCAGGGTGAGACACACTGGGAAAAAGCACCCATAGCGACCAGGTCGCACCTGTGAACGCCGAAAGGGTCTGCGATCAGCATTGCTGCTGTTCACAGACCCTTTCGGTCTTGTGGCGGCGCCAGGATTCGAACCTGGGAAGGCGAAGCCGGCAGATTTACAGTCTGCTCCCTTTGGCCGCTCGGGCACACCGCCGGGGTTGCTGCCCTTCGAGCCGCTCTTCCGCGGCGCTCCGTGGCAACGACGTAAACAATACCTGATGCGGAGGGGTGCTTCGCCACCCGATTGATCGGCGCTCGGAAGGCCGAGGGTGGCTAGGCTTGTCCGGATGCGGCCCGGGACCTGAACGGGCCCTGCGACCGCCCCCATACGCCGGTACGCACGATACGCACCCCGATACAAGGAGCCACAGGACATGGCCGACTCCAGTTTCGACATCGTCTCGAAGGTCGAGCGGCAGGAGGTCGACAACGCACTCAACCAGGCCGCCAAGGAGATCTCGCAGCGCTACGACTTCAAGGGCGTGGGTGCCTCGATCTCGTGGTCCGGTGAGCAGATCCTCATGGAGGCGAACTCCGAGGACCGGGTGAAGGCCATCCTCGACGTCTTCCAGTCCAAGCTGATCAAGCGGGGCATCTCGCTGAAGGCTCTGGAGGCAGGCGAGCCTCAGCTCTCCGGCAAGGAGTACAAGATCTTCTCGTCGATCAAGGAGGGCATCTCCCAGGAGAACGCGAAGAAGGTGGCGAAGACCATCCGCGACGAGGGCCCCAAGGGCGTGAAGGCGCAGGTGCAGGGCGAGGAGCTGCGGGTCAGCTCGAAGAACCGTGACGATCTGCAGGCCGTCATCGCCCTCTTGAAGGGCAAGGACTTCGACTTCGCCCTGCAGTTCGTGAACTACCGGTAGGTCGGGCCCCGGGCTCGCGCCCGCACGGACACCAGAAGGGTGGGCGCCGCCGGCGCCCACCCTTCTCGTCTGCCGTCTGCCGTCTGCCAGTGGCCGTCGGCGGGCACGTCAGTCGCGGGAGTTGCCGAACAGGAGGCGGTAGGCGATCAGGAGGACGAGCGATCCGCCGATCGCCGCTGCCCAGGTCGCACCGTCGTAGAAGCCCTTGGTGATCGGGTGGTCCATCCAGCGGGCCGAGATCCAGCCGCCGATGAACGCGCCCGCGATGCCGATCAGGGTCGTGCCGATGAGGCCGCCCGGATCGCGCCCCGGCAGCAGGAACTTCGCGATGGCTCCGGCCAACAGTCCCAGGACGATCCAGCTGATGATGGTCATGCCGTGAACCTGCCCTTTCACGCTGTGCCCGCACTGTCCCGGCCGTGTGATCTTGCTTTCGGCAGGCCCGGCCCGTGCGTCGTACGTCGGGCGTCCCGCGCGCGGCCTCCTCGCCCCGCACGTTCACTCCGTCTTGGTGGGGAGGACGCCCCGACCACGCCCATCGGTTGCGCTGATCAGTAGGGTGCGACGCATGACAGCCTCCGGCCCCGGACTGCGCCGCACCCTCGGCGTGGGCGACGCCGTCGTGATCGGACTCGGCTCGATGGTGGGAGCCGGGATCTTCGCCGCCCTCGCGCCGGCCGCGCACGCCGCCGGCTCGGGGCTGCTCCTCGGGCTGGCCGTCGCCGCTGTGGTCGCGTACTGCAACGCCATGTCGTCGGCTCGCCTCGCCGCCCTGTATCCGGCCTCGGGCGGTACCTATGTGTACGGGCGGGAGCGGCTCGGGGAGTTCTGGGGGTATCTCGCGGGCTGGTCCTTCGTGGTCGGGAAGACGGCCTCCTGTGCGGCGATGGCGCTCACCGTGGGCACGTACGTCTGGCCGGAGCAGGCGCACGCGGTGGCGGTCGCGGCCGTGGTGGCACTGACCGCGGTGAACTACGGCGGTGTCCAGAAGTCCGCCTGGCTCACGCGGGTGATCGTGGCGCTCGTCGTGTCTGTCCTCGCAGGTGTGGTGGTCGTGTGTCTGGCATCCGGTGAAGCCGATGCCGGGCGGCTGGACATCGGGGCCTCGGGTGGGGCGGACGGCGTGCTGCAGGCGGCCGGTCTGCTGTTCTTCGCCTTCGCTGGGTACGCCCGGATCGCGACCCTCGGCGAGGAGGTGCGGGATCCGGCGCGCACCATTCCGCGCGCGATCCCGCTGGCGCTGGGCATCGCACTGGTTGTCTACCTGTGTGTCGCGGTGGCTGTCCTCTCGGTACTGGGGGCGGGCGGTCTCGGGGCCACGGCGGCGCCGCTGGCCGAGGCGGTGCGGGCGGCCGGGGCGCCCTGGCTCGTGCCGGTGGTGCGGGCCGGTGCCGCCGTGGCCGCGCTGGGGTCGCTGCTCGCACTGATCCTGGGGGTGTCGCGGACGACGCTCGCCATGGCACGGGACCGGCATCTGCCGAGGGCGCTGGCCTGCGTGCATCCGCGGTTCCAGGTGCCGCACCGGGCGGAGCTGGCGGTAGGTGCGGTGGTCGCGGTCCTGGCCGCCACGGTGGACGTCCGGGGCGCGATCGGGTTCTCCTCCTTCGGTGTGCTGGCGTACTACGCCGTGGCCAACGCGTCGGCGTGGACCCTGTCTTCGGCGCTGTCGGCAAGGGTGGTGCCGGCGGTGGGCCTGGCCGGGTGTGTGGTGTTGGCTTTCTCGCTGCCCAGGGTGTCGGTGGTCGTGGGCGCGGGGGTGCTGGTGGTGGGGGTGGTTGCGTACGCGGTGCGGCGGTGGAGGCAGGCAGGGACCGGGGCAGGGGAACCGTAGGACCGGCCTCCACGACGGCCCGAGCCTTCAGGAGCCTCTCGGCTCGGGCCTTTCACGCTCTCTCGCCGCGGGTCTTTCACGGTCTCTCGCCGCAGGTCTTCCGGCACCTCTTGTCGGGGCGGACGGCTCGGGGCGCGGGGTACCGTCCGCCCTGCGGGTGTTGTGAGTTCCGGTCGTCACTCGGGTCGGCAACTGCTCGATCGCGGTCATGGGTTCATCATGCAGGCCGCCGCTGACAGTCGGGCGGGCCTGTGGACAACCCCCGGCCTGTGGACAACGGAGGTGCGGCGCCTCTTCGTCAGCGCACCGCGAACGGCTCGTTCGTCCGCACGATGTCTCGGCCCAGCGGGAGCAACGAGACCGGAATGAGCTTGAAGTTGGCGATGCCCAGCGGGATGCCGATGATCGTGACGCACAGGGCGATGCCGGTGGCGATGTGGCCCAAGGCGAGCCACCAGCCCGCGAGCACCAGCCACAGCACGTTGCCCACACAGGACGGCGCGCCCGCGTCACGGCGCTCGATCGTCGTGTACCCGAAGGGCCACAGGGCGTAGACGCCGATGCGGAAGGCCGCGATGCCGAACGGGATGCCGATGATGGTGATGCAGAGCAGCAGGCCCGCGAGCATGTAGGCGAGGAACAACCAGAAGCCGCTCAGGACGAGCCATATGACGTTGAGTATGGTCCTCACTGGTTCCCACCTGCCATTTTCTCGAGCCGGGCGATTCGTTCCGCCATCGGCGGGTGTGTGGAGAACATCTTCGAGAGACCCTGACCGGGCCGGAACGGGTTCGCGATCATCATGTGACTGGCGGTCTCGATGCGCGGCTCGGGCGGCAGCGGGAGCTGCTTCGTGCCGAGTTCGAGCTTGCGCAGGGCGCTGGCCAGGGCGAGCGGATCACCGGTGAGCTGGGCAC
>NZ_JBEOXI010000372.1:0-5985 GCF_040296465.1 Streptomyces sp. NPDC002130 | reverse complement strand
AGTTCAGCTCGCTGACGACCGCGCCCAGTTCCTGGGTGGCCAGCCCGATGTCGACGACGATGTTGCCCAATTTTCGTGAGACTCACCTTCTGCGCACGTGGCATCGGCAGAAAAGCGCAAAAGGCTACTACTCTGGGTCACGATCACACCACGCCCAGCAGAATCGTCGCGACGATGACAATTCCGCATGCCGCGCTGGTCAGAAGCCGCCCGCGCCGTGTATGAGGGTCCGCACGATAGGGGAACAACCCTTGACGGACCCACGTGTAGATAGCCGCGGCGACAACGAATACTGCTCCGTCATAGGGCGTTTCGGTGCCGTAGAGGACGAAAATCAGTGTCGCGAGGCCGATGATCAAGCCTGCGAACGCTTCGATCAGTTGCACGGGGATTCGGCGCACCGCGAGAGTCCGGTCCGAAGCCCACATTCCCCATCTCGACCTGGTAGGTCGACCCGAACAGCATCCTGTCAAAAAGCATCCCGGGCGCCCGATCGCAATCCCGAGAAACAACCCGGGCGTTGTCATGTCCAGTAACACACCGACGCCCAGACCGAAGGCTGCTCCGCCGAGCACCAATACCGCGAGCGACACCACCAAAAATCCTTGTATGCATGCGCCGGCAGAGACGAATTTTCGAAGGCTCTGGCGGTGAAGTGCCAAGTACCAGAGCTTCGCACCCACGTAGCCGAGAAGGCAGCCGAGGATCGAAATGAGAACTGCCGCAGTGGCGTTCTCGCTCATACGGGTCAAGAGCAGTGCCTGCATGACGATGGCGAACACTGCACCCAAACCGACCAACAGCGGCCACGTCCAGAGTCGCACGCCGGGCCCGTGCACCAATGGCGCTGCGGTAGTCCAGGCCGTGGCGGTCTGCGGAGCTGCGATGTCGAACTGCCCGGTGGTGTCGTCCGGAGTTTCGATGCGCTCGGCACTGACAGTCCAACTACCAGTGGCGATTCCGCGGATTCTCGCAGTCACCGCGAAGCGTTCCCCCGCTGGAACACCGTTGACGTGGGTGACCCTCTCGAAACGTTCCGGTTCGCTGCCCGGGCTGTTGCGGGCTCCTCGGAACAGAATCGACAGATCGGAAGTAACCTCGGGCGATTCTCCCCAGTACGTTGCTGCGAGCCCCTGTGGTTCTATCTGCGTGAACGCTTCAGCGCACCCACCGCCGGGCGCAGCGAGTTCCGTTGCAGCGGTCGACTCGTCGTCACCCAATGGCCGGGCAACGCGTTCAGTGCCCGATGGCTTGGTGGGCATCGCCTTTTCGGCGATGGCCGGCGCCGGCGGTGCTTGAGCCAAGGCCGAGGCTGGCGTCGGCGCTGCTTTACTCAGATACGCCGCTGCGGCCGCTGCGGCCAGTTCTTCCACGGCACTACCGGCCGGACTGGGCCTAGCACGGGGTGTTGTGCCGACTTCGTCGTGCGGTCGTGAAGTGGGGTTCCGCTTCGGTGACGTGGCGCGTCGGGCTCGACTCTGCGTCGTAGACCGCTGTTTCGCGCGGGTTTTGGTTGATTTTTTGCTCACCGTCGCCCCAATCTCTCGGTTGGCGCGGATGCCCACCGAACTACTAAGGTCGATAGTAGCTGAACTACGAACCTGGATAGTAGGTAGAGGTCGAGCGCGAACGCGCGGGTGGGCACTGCGGCGAGACGAGGCGCTTCGAGGCCGAGCCGAGGAATATGGGAATTCCATGGTGCCGCAACGATCTTGGGCACACTCAAGAAGGACCTGGAAAGGACATCGAACGTCAACCGGCAATCGCGCGGACAGTGTAGTAGTTTGCGAGACTGGATAGGCTCCTTGTTCACCATGTTCGGAGACCGGGCACGGACTACTGGGTACGACTGCGGCAGACCCGGCGGCTGATGCGGGACTGGGCGTAGGGATCGCACTACGTTGCAGCAAGGGTGTGCAAAGTATCGAAGCGAACAATCACATCTAAGGGATCTGCAAAATGGAAGCTGACGCGATGCGCAACCACCGCCTGGTGGATTTGCCGACCAATGGCGCGGTGTTCGAAACCTCTCGGCCGGTACGGACGGGAGATATCGACGTCTCCGGGACGGTGCGACTCGATGGCGTTGCACGTTATCTGCAGGACATCGGTTTCGACGATCTCGATGCGAGCGGCGCAGCGGCTGCCCACCCGGTGTGGGTCGTGCGCCGCACAGTCATCGATGTCATTCGTCCGGTCAGCTGGCCGGCTCGTGTGCGCATGCGCAGATGGTGCTCGGGGTTGTCGAGCAGGTGGTGCACGATGCGTGTCCGCATCGAATCCGACGGCGGCGGCTTGATCGAGACCGAAGGATTCTGGATAAATCTCAATCCGGTCAACGGGATGCCTTCCAGGATCGAAGAGAGTTTCATGGCCGGACTCGGTTCGACCGCCAACGATCACCGATTGAAGTGGAAACCCTGGCACACCGCTCATCCGGGCGATGGGGAGGAAACGACATTCGTCTTACGATCGAGCGATATCGATCCGTTCAACCACGTCAACAACGCCACGTATTGGCAGCCTGTCGAAGACCTGATCAGAGATTGGGCCGGACCCCGAAATCCACTCCCCTACCGAGCGATTCTCGAATATCGCTCTCCCATCACCGCGGGAAACGACGTGACCGTGCGGTATCACAGTTCAGGGGAGAGCCTGAGTAGTTGGTTCCTGGTCTCGGGTTCGGTGTGCGCGAGTGCCTACGTCACAGCGATCGAAGTGTAAGTCCCCGGGCCGGGTCACCTCTGCGCTCTGGTCTCTTGAATCGTCATTGATCGGTTCACCTCACGAGTTCTTGACCAGGTGTGCCGGTAGCGGCGGGGTGAGTGGGTGTTCCCGGAGCGTTTCCATTACCTCGAATGTCGCGTCGAATGTCACGCATCGACAGTTCCCCGGCAGTCGATGTGCCGCCCTTTCGGACGATGTACTGGCAACGCGATAACGAAGGTGGTGCCTTGCCCGGCTCCGTCACTCGCGGCGGTGATCTGTCCACCGTGTGCTTCGACGAGTGCTTTCGCGATGGACAGTCCGATCCCTGCCCCTCCGTGAGCACGATCGCGTGCTGCGTCGGCGCGATAGAAACGCTCGAACAGATAGGGGAGGTGCTCGGCGGCGACTCCATCGCCTTCGTCGGTGAGTGTGAGGATGAACCGATCCCCTTTCACCCGTCCCCGCACCTTCACTGTGCTCTGTGATCGACTGTGGCGCAGTGCGTTGTCGAGCAGATTGCTCAACACTTGCCCTATGCGCTCCGGGTCCAGCCACACCGACGGCAGATTTCCGGGGACGTCCACGCTCAGAATGACTGCTTTCGTGTCGTATCGTTCTTCGTGCGCCGCTACCGCTGAGCTCACCAGTACCTCAGGTCTGGTCCATGTCGGTTCGATTGCAGCTCGATTCGTCTCGGCATCGGACAGCGCCGAGACGTCGCCGGAAAACCGTGCCAGACGTCGGGTCTGATCTCTGAGCATCGCAATGGTGTGATCATCGAGAGCTTCCACTCCGTCTTCGAGCGCTTCCATGAATGCTTCGAGAACAGCTACCGGCGTCCGGATCTCGTGCGCGAGATCTGCCAGCAACCGTCGACGCATCGACTCGGCAGACTCGAGACGGACCGCCATTTCGTTGAAGGCCGTCGCAAGTGCGTCGAAGTCGTCACCGAGCTGCGGCGGCGGGACTCTGGCCGCGTAGTTTCCCGCCGAGACTGCCGTGGCGGCAGTTGACACCGCAGTCACCGACCGCTGCAGCCGACGACTGAGATACCAGGTCACAGCCAGCGCGCACAACGCAGCTGCGCCGATCGCCACGGACAACGAGACCGCAGTTGCCGAGCGATATGCCTGCTCGGCATGCATTTGCTCCTCAGACATCGGAGGCACGCCCGCGCGGCGCAGATGCTCGCGGAACAAACTCGGACCGACAGTGACTGCAACGACCCATGAGGTGGCCGCTCCTGCCACCAAGACCAGCGTTTGGGCCATCAACAAACGCACGCCGACACCGAGTCCTCGGCGGGTACGCCCCTGATGAGACGAAAGTTCTTCCAGGGTAGTCATTTTCCGGAACCCATTCGGTACCCGATGCCGCGCACGGTATTGACATACAAAGGCGCGGCGGGATCATCGCCGAGTTTGCGGCGCAGATGACCGATATGAACATCGACAAGATGTTCGTTCCCCGTCCACGCAGGACCCCACACTGCTTCGATCAGTTGCCGACGGCTGAACGCCATCCCCGGCCGAGCGGCCAATGCCGCCAACACGTCGAATTCCGTCCGAGTCAGCAGAACCGGTTTCTCGGCGACCGAGACCTCTCGCCCGGCAACGTCGATCCTGAGCACCCCGAACGTCATTGGCGGACTCTCCTCGTCTCGGGTTACCGCTCTCGCAGTTGTACCGTGCGCGACTCCGCTGCGGGGTCTGCGCATCATCGCGCGGATCCTCGCTACCAACTCTCGGGGGCTGAACGGCTTGCTCATGTAATCATCGGCACCGACAGAAAGCCCGACGATGGTGTCCACTTCCTCACTGCGAGCAGTCAGCATCACCACGTATGCATCCGAAAATGTACGAAGTTCCCGGCATACCTCGATGCCGTCGATACCGGGCAACCCGAGATCGAGGACCACCACATCAGGATCGACCTCACGTGCCAGGGCGAGAGCGTCGAAACCGTTGTAGGCCACACTCACCTCGAATGACTCTCGTTCGAGGTAACTCGAGATGATCGAGGCCAGTGGGCGTTCGTCGTCGACGACCAGTGCCCGAAAACCTGCGTACCCGTCGGTTGACCGTGTTGACGTACTGTCCATGCCACCATCGTGGACTGCTCAGTCGCCGCTGCGCACGCGATACACGGTATGCGGTCACCTCTTCAGCGAATCTTCATAGAAAGCACACCGATCCCAGAGGGTTCGGCGAGCACTGTCGAAGGTGAGGAGAGTGAACGGACATGATGTGGTGGAGCGAGAATTCGGGTTATGGAATGGGTTGGGTCAGCTGGATTCTGATGGCGCTGGCGATGATCGCATTTTGGGGGTTGGTCATTGCGGCCCTACTTGCTTTGTTTCGTCCCAGGCGCAGTACCCGCAGCGAACTCCGTGGTACGAATGCGCAGCATCTGTTGGATGAGCGCTACGCCCGCGGCGAGATCGACGATGACGAGTATCGCTCCCGCAGTGAAGCTTTGGATCGATCCTCTCGTCGACACGAGAGTCGTTGACCTCTGCCGCACGCGCGCCCCGGGCTCGGTGGCGTATCAGTTCCGTTTCTCCACAACGACTAGACAAGGACAATCACAATCATGGCTATTGCGCCGTTCACAGGATCGGCTTTCAGTCGACGTACGTTTCTCGCCGCCACGGCGGCGGGGGCGGGTGGCCTGGCGTTGACCGCATGCACCACCAGCGGATCGTCCAACCCGAACCCCCCGCCGTTCGACAAGAATGCCATCACGTCCGCTGAGGCAGCGCGCCCGCATACCGGTCGCACCGTGGACTACACGCTCAATCCGCAGGGTGCCGATATCGATCTCGGCGGCATCACGGTGCGCACTCTGGCATACGGCGACAGTGTTCCCGGTCCGTTGATTCGCGCGAATGTCGGTGACGAGTTGGCGATCACCGTCAACAACGGACTCGATCATCAGACATCGGTGCATTGGCACGGCATCGCGCTTCGCAACGACATGGACGGCGCCATGCCGGCAAGCCCGAACATCGAATCGGGGCAGAACTTCACATACCGGTTCTCAGTACCTCATTCGGGAACGTATTGGGCTCACCCGCATGTCGGTCTCGACACCGACTACGGCCTGTATCTCCCCATCGTCGTCGACGACCCCCGCGAGCCCGTCGACTACGACGCCGAATGGATCGTGGTTCTCGACGACTGGACGGATGGAGTCGGTATGAGACCCCATCGCGCCGTTCCGAGGACGGACACCCCCCGGCGCGGCCCCGACCCCCACCCGACGTCACGCGAAGAC
>NZ_JBEOXI010000371.1:0-6029 GCF_040296465.1 Streptomyces sp. NPDC002130 | reverse complement strand
CGATGGTGACGATGATGACCGGACGCGCCGGATCCTGCTCGCGTGCAAGAACATCGAGCAGCTGTTCACGGCTGATGCTGTCGGGATCTTCGTTTGCACCGTCGGTCAAGATGATGACGCTGTTGACCGCTCGCGGATCGTACGATTCCTGGACTTTCCGGAAGGCAGCCAGAGTCGTGTCGTACAAACCTGTGGCGCCACGCTTGAGTTCGGTGAGCCGGTTCGCCTGATCAGCCATCAACTTTCGTTGAGTCACGCCGTCGACGATGGTGTCGTAGCGCCTGATCGGCACTAATTCCTGGAAGTCCTGGGTTCCGTTCATACCTTGGGAGAAGGCCCACAGACCGGCAGCGACGCTGTCCGGGAAGACTTGATTGCCGGCGAGAGCAGCAGCAGTGGTCAACTGCATGCGCGTCTTGCCACCTGCCGCCGGATAGTCCATCGATGCAGACACGTCGATCGCGACGAGTGTTCGGATCGGCTTGGCCATCAACGCCCAAGCACCCAGTGTCTGATCGGCCACCGACTGTTCGGAGACAGTCAATGCCGTGACGTCACCAACTCCACCTTCGACGGTTCCACCGCCGGAAGTACGGAAACCGCTGCGCGTCAGCACTTCCTGAGCAGATTCACTGTGCAACAGCTCGGCGATGGCGTCACTCTTCTTGGCTGCGGCGTAGTGCCGGTCCGGTGCCGACGCACTGACCACCAGTGGGTAGTCCATGATCATGGTTCCAGACGCCGGCACTGTCGCGGAAATCTTCGACTCTGCCTTCGTGAACTCGACCACCTGCTGCTCGGTCGAAACACCAACCTTGCCTGAGCTGACCAATTCGGTGAGCATCTTCTGTCCTACCGGCTGATCTTCGGTACGAACACTTTCGGCTTGAGCATGGGGTACGAGTGCCGCTCGAACCGATTCGGAGGTGGCCCCGGTCTCCGCGAGAGCTCCGAGAATGGGCGCCGATGCAACTCCGGTGAACAATGGATTGCCCAGCGCGAGGTCAGGAACCTGTAGCGCTGTGAGCCAACTGGCAAACTGCTCGCCACCGCCGGAGGCGAGAACGACAGGTGAGGTCGCGATCGAACCGCCGGCCGCAGCGACCGGTCCCTTGGCCGTCAATGACGCTTTGCCGACCCACGCTGTCGAATCCGGTATCCACATGTCCGGCGCGTCCACGCCCTTGCCCAAAGTTCCCGCGACGTCGCCGGGCAGCGCAGAGGTGACCGTGATCCGCGAACAGCCCGTCTGCTCGGGCGACGCTTCTGCGAGAATCTCCGTTACTGCAGGCGCGATCGCAGGATCTGCTGCCAGCGAGTACTCGTCGACGCTCTCGCAGGAATCGGACTGTGTTGCCTTGAAGACCACCACCCCGGTGGCGACTACCGCGACGGCAACCAACCCACCCACTGCGTAGAACCCGATCGACCGCCCGCTGTCAGGACTCGAATGCCGTCCGCCCGCCATGAAATCTGCCCTTCCGAGGCCACTCGCACTCAGGCATACCGACGGCATGCGTGCGACTGGAGCTATCCCTACCGGGCGGTAGTGTAGCCAAGAACACAGAATTTCCAACTAGCGCTGAATCATCGGCGAACCGGCGGGCCCACATTCCGGCTGTCCTTCGCTGCCGACTTTGCCGATGAGTTGGCCTGCGGTGACCTTGTCGCCGGCTTTGACGAGCACTCCTGCTGCGGTCATGTGTCCGTAGAGAGATTCGACGGTCTGCCCATCGATGGTGTGCCGGATGCGGATCCAGTGTCCGTAGCCCGAGGCCGGTCCGGCGACGACGACTTCGCCGTCGCCTGCGGCGTAGAAGGGGGTATCCAATGGGGCGGCGTAATCCTGTCCGTCATGCATTCCGCCTTCTCGCATGCCGAACGGCGAGCTGATCGTGTACGTACCTTCGGCCATCGGAACTGCCAGCGATCCAGGTTTCAGACCTACCAAGGATCCGTCTGCACGAATGTCGGTACCGGTCGGCTGTCCGCAGGTGGTGTCCTCACCGGTGAGGGACAAGATGACGAGAACCGGCGCCATCAACACGACCATGCACACGATCGGCACGGAGATGAGGATCCACCACCACTTCTTCGACGAACTTTCCGAATCAGGGGACGGTGGTGCCGCCAGGAGCGTCATCAGCGCGGCCGCCGGGTCAGCGAGCTCGGCTGCGGGGTCCTCGCGTTACCTGCTCCTGCTTGAGCTGCCGCCGCAATCAGTCCTGCGGTTCTCGAGCCGGAACCGGTGGGAATGTTGACAGCGGGAACAACTGGAGCAGCTGGCGGACGTGCAGGCGCGGCGGTTGGCTTCGGTGCCTTCGGAGCGCGGGTAGGAGTAGTAGGCAACAACAGCGGTGCGCCGGAATCGGTGGTGAATTCGCGGAAAGCCCGACCGTCTGGTGCAACGGTCTTCGATGCTGAACTGCGAACTTGTCCGCGCTCCGGAGCAAGCCCCGACGGTGCTGTGGCGATCGCCTTCTTGATGCCCGGTTTGTCTGCAACAGCCGCCTTCGAAAGTCGACTGCGTACCGCGGCCGCCGCGCTATCCGTACCGGTTCCACGGCTCGGTGAGCTCGTAGAGGACCGTGAGCCCGAGGACTGTGAACGGGCCATCGTGGCCGGGTCGGAGAGATTGTCGATCGACTTCTTGGCCTTCTTCGCTCCAGAGACTGCTTTCGTGCCCGCCCAGACTGCGGCAGCGACGCCTCCCGTTACCGCAGTCGATGTCGCTGTGCCAGCTACTGAGCCAACGGCTTTGGTTGAAGTAGTCGCCTTCTTCGCGATCTTGCCTGCACCCTGGACCGTGGCCTTGCCGCCACGGTAGATCTGTCGGCCCTGTGCAGCCATCAACGCGATATCGCGGCCCGACGTCGGGGTAGATCTGGTGATGGATGTGGGTGCGGCATCGGGGCGCTTCGCCAAAATCGACGCCAGGCTGTCCGACATCCGTTGCAGACCCTTGATCGCGCGGCGGAAGAGGAGGAGCGCGATGATCAGGAAGATGTCGACGAAGAAGACGGTGCGGATGAGGTTCGATTCGTCTGAAGCGAAAAGGTCTTGGACGACGAGCACGTATCTGACCAGGAAGACGATGGAAAACATCATCTGCAGCAGCGCCATCGCGACGTTGGCGATTGTGCGCCAAAACTGTCCACGCATCGACGGCGCGATGGCGACGACGATGCCAGGGATGGATTTGATGGCGTTGCCGATCGACACCCCGGCCGCGAGTACCAGCCTGCCCGCCAGGTAGATCGCGAAGGCCATCAGCAGGGTGCCGGCGAAGATCAAGAAGAGCAGGCCCATAGCTTGACCCGGGCCAGGGTTGTCGGCGTATTGCTTCATCGGACCGTCATCGCCGTCGCATGCCGCGATCGCGTCTTTGATGCGGTCTTCGGGCTTGTCGTCCGGGTTGATCAGGTCCAGGGCTGCCCCCGCGCCGGGAAGAATGTCACCGACCTTCTCTTGCACCTTGTCCATGACCCCGGGCCCGTCCGGGGTTGCGGCGTACGCCTCGTCGAATTCTTTGACGCACTTGCCGTTGTTGTCCGGCGCATCGAGGACGACACCGAAGTTGATCAGTTGGGTGGGTTGACGCAGGAAGGTATCTACGAGGGTCGATTTGATGGTGTCGATCTGTTGATCGGCGTTGCCGCTGGTGTTCCCACCGTTGGCCAGTCCCGACGCGACTTCGAGTCCGGCATCGCGTGCAGCGAAAACGAGGCCGTCGTTCCCGACGACACGGTCGAGCGGGTTGGCGAGGAATCCGACGGCCGCGGCCGCGATGACGCACGACATGAGCAGTTCGTAGATGCCGGTGGAGAAGCGGCCGCGTACGAACCACACGGCCACGCTGAATCCGGCGATCGTCAACATCAGTGGGGTGAGCGCGAATTGGTCGGTGATCGAAGTGACGGAGTCTGCGATGGTGCGGATCGGCGTGAGAATCATTTCGATCCAGTCGAAGGACAACGCGTAGGTGATGAACCAGATCGCGGTCGCCATCAGGAATCGGAAGATCTCGTATTCGAGGGTGATGATGTAGGCCCAGATCATTCTCCAGCCGCCGCCCATCGAGGCGTTGCCCTTGTCGATCGAGAGGAAGTAGCTCCAGGCGTCGATTCCGTGCGTGTCCTTGAGTGCCATCCACGCGAAGAACGGTGATGCACCTCCTCCTCCGCTGGGGTCTGCGGCCGCGGGCGTTGCGAAAATCAGCAATAGCGCACCAAGGGCGTGCCATCCGGCGGCCGCCCGTATGAGCAGGCGGCTCCACCAGCGTGACCACAGCCAGCGAGAGATCGGTTTGCTCGCGTACATGATGACGACCAACCAGGATTCGGGAATCCAGGCTTTGGCGAGCCTGCCGGCGAAGTGCAGGAGCCAGCGCAGTGAGTGTGTGACCGCGGCGCGGACGCTGAAGTACTCGCGGGCTTCGGGACGGCCCTCGACAACGTCCTGGTCGAGGGGGTGCGCCGCGGTCGAGGTCATGCCTTCACCAGCTTCTTGTTGTCTTTCGGGGTGGTCAGTGCGGCTTCACGGCGCGATTCGGTGGCGGGGAGAAGTGTCTTGATGCGGCCGACGTTTCCCCCGCCGTCGCGCATGTAGCCCTCGCCTCGGCGATGCGGCTCGACGTAGCCGTCCTGGCCTGTGACCGGCGCTGTCTGCTCCGTGAGCTCTTTGACCAGGTCTCGGTTCTCTGGGTCCAGGCCCAGCCACTCGATCGCGCGCTTGGCGAGGCCTTCGTCAGTGTGGCGATGAACAAATCGGGTTTTGATGAGGCCACGAAGTTTCGGTGTTCCGAAGGCGCAGTCCTGATCACCTAATCCCACTGCTGCAGAGGACTTTCGGCCTTGAAGAACGAAATCTTCGATGATGTCGATACCGTCGTCGGCATTGAGAAGGTGATGGGCTTCGTCGACGAGGAATAGCGCCATCTGATCGGAGTCGGCGAAGCACTGCCCGCGGGCGATCTTCGCGATGAGTGTGTAGACGGCGTGACCGAATCGTTTCTCGAGCGGCAGATTGTCGTACAGGTGCTGCTTCTCTGTCTGCAGCTGGGTGGGGAGCTCGACGCGGTGGGTTCGGAAGATGATCGCGGGTGCGGTGATCGGCAACGCCGGCAGATCCTTCGCGAAGAGCGCTGCGGCATAGCTCAATCGGGCGTAGACGTTCATCTCTTCGCCGAGGTCGTGGGCGCCGGCGATCAGGCAGTCGTCGGAGAGGAGGTGCTCGGTGAGCTCGCCCAGCCCTGCGTAGGGGTGACTGGTGCGATAGGACGGTTCGAGCACCTTGGCCAGCGCCTTGCCGTGTGTTGATGTCGGCTGGATTCGCAGCAAGGCCAGCATCACCGATTGCGTCATCTCCGCCGCGATGTTGGGCGGGAAGATCCGCAGTGGGTCGGTGCTGTAATCGGGTTCGACCAGATCGACGATGACCGCATCAGTGACCGCCCGAGCCCAGTTGGCGTATTCGCCGAGGTCACTTTGATCGATGCCGATGACCTGGCCGCCGCAGTCGACGACGTGACCGGCGATCACCTTCATGGTGACGGACTTTCCGGATCCGAGCTCCCCGGTGACAGCCCACGAAGAGGACTGGTCCCGGAGGGACTTACCGAGTATGTCGTTGAAAACCGCACCGATCCGGGCTGCCGTGATGTTGAGTGCCAGCAGGGGTCCGGAACTGTCGCCCAGATCGTTGCGAGTGAACGGCATGTAGGCCGCGAAATGTGTCGAGGTGGTGATGTGCCCGAATTCGCGCACGATCTTCGACGTCGGAACGCCGGGAATCATTGCCCACCACAGGTCCTCTTGAAAACCGAGCGGCGCGACCAGCTTGTAGTCCTGATGTTCAAAGGACTTCTTCACTGTTTGGGCATCAGCGAGGGCCTGCTCTTCGGTCGACGCGCCTACGGCGAAAAGCGCTGTCCAGGGCCTCCACCGCGACCATCACACCCCCCTCCGGCAACGCCTGCATCAACCCCGCACGCGCCGCCACCAACCGAGCCGCCTCACCCAGATCCATCA
>NZ_JBEOXI010000370.1:0-6056 GCF_040296465.1 Streptomyces sp. NPDC002130 | reverse complement strand
GGTGAACCGCAGGTCCCCGTCACCCTGGCCGACGGGGCGGCGGACTCGGCCGAGACCACCTCGCCGGACACGACGCGTCCGCCGTACTGGCGCACCTGCTCCCGGCCCCGTCGAAGGATCTCGGACGGCGGGGTCCCGTCCAGGGCGATCAGGCCGTGCACGGCCTTCGCGGGCGCGTTGCGCGGGGAGCCGCTGTCGATCACGACGACCGAGCGGCGGGAGCGGGCGAGGATCAGTGCGTAACTGCGGATCACCGGATGGCCCGTGTCCCGGAAGTGACTGGTGGCGTGCTTGGCGAGTGCGTCGTCACAGCAGCCGATGTGACCGCACTGGGCGCAGCGCCGCAGATGGAACCACCAGCCGCCGTCGGCGTCGCACTCAACGCATCCGGCACCGCTGGGCGGGACGCCGGGGTCGATTCCGGTCTCCTTCGTCATGAGGACTCCTGGGCCGGGTCGGGCACGGTATCGGGGCCGGTGGCGGGGCCAGTGGCGGTGAGGGTGAGGGGGAGCAGCACCTGAAAGCGGGTGTCGCCGGGTGCGGACTCGACTGCCAGGTCACCGTGGTGCTTGTTGACGACGATCCGCCAGGAGATGTCGAGCCCCAGCCCGGTGCCCTCGCCCACCGGCTTGGTGGTGAAGAACGGGTCGAAGATCCGGCCGCGGATCTCGGCCGGCACTCCCGGGCCCGTGTCGCGGAACTCCACCAGCAGCCGGTCGTGCACCAGAGCGGTGCGTACGATCAACGTCCCTTCGCCGCCCGCGCTCTTGATGGCGGAGACGGCGTTGTCGATCAGGTTGGTCCACACCTGGTTCAGTTCGGCCGGGTAGGCCGGAATCCTCGGCACCGAGCGGTCGTACTCCTTCACGACCTTGACCTGGGGACCGATCTTGCCCGACAGCATCAGCAGCGTGCTGTCGAGGAGTTCGTGGACATCGGCGACCTGGTAGGGGGCGCGGTCCAGCTGCGAGTACTGCTTGGCGGCGTCGACGAGGTGCGAGATACGGGTGGTGGAGTCCTCGATCTCGGACATCAACAGCTCGGTCTCGACCGTGTAGGTGAGCCACCCGATGGCACTCTGCAGGATTTCCTGCTCGTCGACGGCCGCCGCGATCTGCTCCAGCCAGTCGATGTCGAGACCGCCCTGCACGAAGGTCGGCGCGATCTGCCAGCCGTTTGGGACACCGTGGTCGTCCAGCCAGTCGGCGAGTGCGTCCTCCCGGTCTGACGCTTCGAGCGGGCTCAGTGCCGGCGCCTTGGAGACCCGCTCGGCCGTACGCTCCTGGAGGTCGACCAGGGCCTTCAGGGCGTCGCGGTGGTAGGGGCCCGAGGCGATGGCGCTGAGCTTGTTGCGCATGTGCGCGACCCGGTCCCTGAGCGACGAGGTGGCCCGTACGGCGGCCGTGGCCGGGTTGTTGAGCTCATGGGTGAGACCCGCGGACAACGAGCCCAGCGCCAGCAGCCGTTCGCGCTGCCCGATGGCCCGCTGAAAGGTCTGCGAACCGAGGGTGAGCCCCTCCATGAGATGGACCGCCATCGGAAACCACTCGTGGATGAAGTTCGCGAACGATTCGGCGGGCAGGACGAAGAACCGTGTCGGCTCCGACACCCGCAGCGAGTTCATGTACCGCTGCGGTTTCCCGTCCCCGAGGTAGGCCATCACGGCCCCCGCGTATACCCCTGGCTGGGACGTGCGGCTCACCTCGATGTCGTCGCTGCCCACCCGGCGCGACATGACGACGGTGCCCTCGATCATCACGTAGAAGCAGGTCGCCGGGTCACCTTCGGCGAACACCGGCCCGGGGTCGAACAGTTCGACCCGTCCCTCGCTGCACAGCCTGCCGAGCTGCTCGGAGTTCAGCTTCTCGAAGAGGAACAGCGAACTGATCTCCCCCGCGCTGCACGGCATCAGCCGCCCGCTCACGACTGCTCCAGATACCGGTGGACGAGCATCACGGCCATGGCTCCCTCTCCGACGGCGGACGCGACCCGCTTGGCGGACTCCGCGCGCGCGTCCCCGGCGACGAACACGCCGGGGATGTTGGTCTCCAGGTGGTACGGCGGCCGGTCCAGCTCCCAGTTGGCCGGTGGCCGCCCGT
This sequence comes from Streptomyces sp. NPDC002130, assembly GCF_040296465.1. Lineage (NCBI taxonomy): Bacteria > Bacillati > Actinomycetota > Actinomycetes > Kitasatosporales > Streptomycetaceae > Streptomyces > Streptomyces sp. NPDC002130. The sequence goes on along the minus strand of NZ_JBEOXI010000370.1, from coordinate 3,957 downwards.
CGGCGGTCACATCGGGCCCGGCGAGGATGAACCCGCGCTCGTCCCGCGACACCGTTCCCTCCAGCCAGTCGGTCAGCGGGGCCGCGCCGATGAACACGAACAGCCACTGCGCGTCGACGAGTTCGGTCTGACCGCTCGTCGTGTCGCGCAAGGTCAGCTGTTCCAGGTGGTCGTCGCCGTGCGCGGCCTCGACGACCGTGCGGGCCCGCACCGAGATGTTCGGCGACTGGGCGATCTGCTGGATCAGGTAGTGCGACATCGACGCGGTGAGGTCCGCTCCGCGCACCAGCAGGGTGACCGACTTGGCGCCCCTGGACAGGTACATCGCCGCCTGCCCGGCCGAGTTGGCGCCGCCGACGATGTAGATGTCGTGACCCTGGCAGGCGGCGGCCTCGGTGAGCGCCGAGCCGTAGAACACCCCGCGGCCCGACAGCTCGTCGGCACCCGGCGTCTCCAGCTGCCGGTACGACACGCCGGTCGCCAGGATCACGCTGTGCGCCGCGATTGCCGACCCGTCCGCGAAGCGCACGGTGCGGGCCGCGCCGTTGACCTCCAAGCCGGTCACCTCACGGGCGGTGAGGATCTCGGCGCCGAACTTGGTGGCTTGGCGTCGCGCCCGGTCGGTGAGCTGGCCTCCGGACACCCCGTCCGGGAATCCGAGGTAGTTCTCGATCCGTGAACTCTGCCCGGCCTGCCCGCCGGTCGCCGACCGCTCCACCAGCACCGTCCGCAAGCCCTCCGAGGCCCCGTACACGGCCGCGCCCAGCCCGGCCGGACCGCCGCCGATGACGACCAGGTCGTAGAAGTCGGCCGTGGGCGTCGTCGCCAGCCCCACGTGCGCGGCCAGGTCGGGCACCTCCGGCTCGACGAGCGCCGTACCGTCCGCCGTGATCACCACCGGCAGCCGCTGCCCGTCCTGCCCGCAGGCCGCGAGCAGCCGCTGCCCTTCGGGCTCGTCGGTGGAGTACCAGCGGTACGGCACCTGGTTGCGGGCCAGGAACTCCCGTACGTCCGACGAGCGGGCCGACCACCGGTGACCGATCACCTTGGTGGCGGGCACCGGCCGGTAGTCGCTGCACCGCCACGCCTCCAGGAGATCGTCGAGCACCGGGTAGAGCTTCTCCTCGGGCGGATCCCAGGGCTTGAGGAGGTAGTGGTCGAGGTCGACGACGTTGATCGCGTCGATCGCCGCGTTCGAGTCCGCGTACGCGGTCAGTAGCACACGGCGGGCACCCGGATAGACGTCCATGGCGTGTTCGAGGAACTCGATGCCGTTCATCTGCGGCATGCGGTAGTCGGCCACGATCACCGCGAGCAGATCACCGCGCAGCTTCAGCTCCCGCAGCGCGTCCAGCGCGGACTCGCCGGACTCGGCGCGCACGATCCGGTAGGACTCGCCGTAGCGCCGTCGCAGGTCACGGGCGACGGCCCGGGACACCCCGGGGTCGTCGTCCACGGTCATGATGACGGTCCGCGCAGCGTCCGCGGCCTGTGCCATACGTCTCCCACCCCGAGTAATGTGATCCGCTACTTGGCCCATGCCGCGATCCGTTCCGCGATCGCCTCGGGGGCCTCGATGTGCAGGAAGTGACCGACATTGGGGACGACCTCCATCGCGTGCGGGGCGGCGAACCGATGTCGGTCGTCGACCTGCGGGGGGAGGATGCAGCCGTCGTCGGCACCGTGGAGGTGCAGCAGGGGCACCTTGATCGGCTGAGAAAGGCGGCGCGCCGCCCTGAGCATGCCGGGTCGCATCATCTCCCGGTAGTACTTGATGGGCGCGGGCATGCTCGCCCGCAGGTGCTCGTGCAGCTCCGCCTGGACAGCTGGATCCAGCAAGAGACCGGGCGACCACTGACGCCAGAGGCGGTCGATGAGGGCGAGATCGCGGGCGCTGGCCATCCGGCCGCTTCCCGGCAGTTGAAAGAGCCCCATGTACCAGCTCCGGCGTAGCTGAGCGGGGCGCGGCCGGGTCACGAACGTGAGGGGGTGGGGGATGGCGAGCGCGACCGCGCGTTCGATCCGCTCCGGCGCGGTGACGCAGGCATCGTATGTGATCATGGCGCCCCAGTCGTGGCCGACCAACTCCACGGCTCGCCCCGGAGACCAGCGGTCGATCAGCGCGAGCACGTCGCCGGTGAGGGATGCGAAGTCGAACGGCCCCGCGGTCGGGGACGGCGCGTAACCGCGAAGCCAGGGTGCGAGGACGTGACGGCCGCGGCGGCCGAGCTCGGCGAGGAAGGGCTTCGCGGTCGGCGGATGGTCCGGGAAGCCGTGCAGGACGAGCGTCGGTCGACCATCGGGATCACCACCCTGCAGCGCGTGAAAGGTGCCGTGTGGCAGATCGAAGGTGACGTGTTCGAACTCCATGTGTGTCAGCCTTTTCCAAGAGCGGTCGGACGGCAGATGCCGATGCCGGCTTCGGTGTCTCTGGTTGTGGACATGTGCGTCTCCTCGGGCGCCGGGTGTACTGCGGTGTCAGCCGGCCAGTCGGTTGAGCTTGCGGACTTGGCCGTCGAAGGCGCGCGAGGGCACGATCCGGCGCAGGAGGCTGACGCGTCTGGCCATCGAGCCGGCGGTGTACCGGAGCTTGGGCTTGGAATCGGTGGCGGCCGCGACGATCACCTTCGCAACAACGTCCGGGTCGTCGGCGTTGCGCACGGCCGTGGCCAGCACGTCGCGGGAGACCTCCCGCTGCGCGGCGTAGACCGGCAGGGGCGAGTCGGGTGCCATGCTGCTCGCCTCGAAACTCGTGCTCGTGTAGGCCGGCTCGACCAGCAGCATCCGGACGCCGTACTCGCGAAGCTCGTGGTCGACGGACTCGGAGTAGCCCTCGACCGCATGTTTGGTGGCGGCGTAGACGGCCATGAAGGGGGCGGGGATCAGACCGAGTACCGAGGAGACGTTGACCACGCGGCCACTGCCCTGGGCGCGCATGTGGGGCAGCACTGCGTTGGTCATCCGCATCACGCCAAACACGTTGATGTCGAAGATCTCCTTGGCCTGGTCGATCGAGCTCTCCTCGCCCGCGCCGACCGCGCCCACGCCCGCGTTGTTGACCAGGACGTCGATCCGGCCGAACCGATCGATCACCTCCCCGACCAGCGAGCGGACCGACTGGTCGTCGGCCACGTCGAGATCGAGGAACGTCACCCCGGCGAGCGGCTCGGCGTTCGCCGCGTTGCGGCTCGTGCCGACCACCGCGAAGCCGGCGCCCACAAGAGCGAGCGCCGCCGCCCGCCCGATCCCGGAGGAGGCGCCCGTCACGAGGGCCACTGGGGAAGCTGTCTGCATGGTGGTTCCTTCGGCTTTGGGCATGACTTCGTCGTGCGCTGCGCGGGGTCGCCCGCGCCGAGGTCGACACGGTCGGCGCCGGTCCTGCAAGCCCGGACCAAGCCTGTCCGGTGAGCTCAGGATGGTTGTGTACTGAACAGTCAGAAATCTAGGCAGTTCTGTACTGAGCTGTCAAGAAGGGCGGATCGGCTTTACCTTTCTTTGTGGTCGCGACGGCGGTGGCCGAGTGTGTGCGAGCGGCACAGCAGGGGAACGCAAAGCACTCCGTCGTCGGCCACGATCACGTCACCGCGTCGGACGGCGGTGCCGGCGACCACGGCGGACACGTTGACCGGGCCGGGGCCGGCCTCACCGTGCCCTGCGCCGAGACCCCTCGCGAACAGGCAGAGAAGCCCATTGCCGTCAGCTCGGACGGACCATGTGGACCTGCGCGGTCATGCAGCCCATCACCTTGGTCTCGACGTCGGACACGGGTGTGATGTCCAGCAGCAGGCCGGGGGTGAACCTCGCAGACCTGTGGCCGGCGCGGCTCGAACGGGAACCCCAGGGCGGCGACGAGCGGCCGGGTGCGCGGTGGTGGCCGCGGGCCTGGGCGATCCTGCGCGTCAGCAGGGTGGTCACCTGTGCCTGGTTGGGGTCCCGGATACGGGCGGAGATGACGGG
>NZ_JBEOXI010000369.1:0-6091 GCF_040296465.1 Streptomyces sp. NPDC002130 | reverse complement strand
GAGGCGGCGGGCCTGGAACGTCGTGCAGTTGGACGTCGATGTCAGCTCACGGTAGGTGCCCTGCGTCGGAACCCACGCCTCGCAGTCGAACTTACGCGCGGCCGAAGAACCGAGATCTCCGCCGGCGACGTCGATCACGCGGTACGGAACGTCGATGGCGGCCAACATGTCTCGCTCCCAGCCGAGCAGACGCTGGTGTTCGGCGTCGGCATCCTCTGGACGGCAGTACGTGAACATCTCGACCTTGTCGAACTGATGGACACGGATGATGCCGCGGGTGTCCTTGCCGTAGCTTCCGGCCTCGCGGCGGAAGCACGAGGACCAACCGGCGTAGCGCTTCGGGCCTTCGTTCAGCTCGAGGATCTCGCCCGAGTGGTAGCCGGCCATGGGCACCTCGGAAGTTCCGACGAGGTACAGGTCGTCATCCTGCAAGTGGTAGATCTCGTCCGAGTGAGCACCGAGGAAGCCGGTACCCGCCATGATTTCCGGGCGTACGAGTACCGGCGGAATCATCATCGTGAATCCGTTGGCGATCGCCTTCTGCGCCGCCAACTGCAGCAGTCCGAGCTGGAGCATGGCTCCGTAGCCGGTCATGAAGTAGAAGCGCGAACCCGAAACCTTGGCGCCGCGTTCCATGTCGATCAGGCCGAGCGACTCGCCCAGCTCGAGGTGATCCTTCGGCTCGAAGTCGAACTTCGGAATCTCACCGACGTGTTCGAGAACGATGTAGTCGTCCTCGCCTCCGGCCGGCGCGCCTTCTTGTACGACGTTGGAAATCGCGCGGTGTGCGGCGTCGAGCGCGGCCTGCGCTTCGTGCTGCGCGGCCTCGCGCTCTCGGCCGGTGTCGACCGCAGGCCCGCGGTCCTGGTCGGGCCCGAGGGGGTGGGGCTCAGCGGCGTCGAGCGCCGCCGGGCCGATGTGCTCGCCGAGCTGGGATACGTTCGTCGTTCCAGTCGTACAACTACCCGGACCGCTACATCCGCCACTACGCGTACGAGCTGCGGCTCGACCCGATCACCACCGCGACGGCCCGCGGCGACGCCACCTTCCGTTTGACGAGCTGACCCGACCCCCGCAGGGATGCCGGCGCCTCCAGCGGAAAACGCCGGCATCCCCTGGCATCCGCCGCCCAACACCCTGTCTTCCCGCCTTCCGCGCTTGGCGATGGCGACGACGTGACGGCGGGCAGGGGAGACACATTCGAGCTCTACCTCAAGCCCAATGAGGTGACCACCCAGTCACCGCCGACGCCACCTTGTAGCAGCAGCCAGGAAACAGCGGCACAGGTTACTCCCTCCAGTCCTTCAACTACCCGGCCAAGTACATCCGCCATTACGCCTCGACCGCCTACCACACAACCAACGGCGATACCAGCGACTGTGACACCACCTCACTGTGGCGCCAGGACACCAGCCGTCTCGCCGCCGCCCCCCGGAACTGATGAGCAGCCCGCCCAGAGCCCGGTGCCGAAACGGCGAAAGCCGCACCGGCAGGGAGGCGTCAACGCAACCTGCACCGCCCGCACAGCCGGGCACCGGGGGTTCATCGACGCTCACACCCCACCTGGTGAAGGAGTTCTTCATGATCAAGCCACCGTGGATCCGCCGCGCCAGACGCGCGCTACTCGCGGCGGTTGCAACCGCCGCGCTCTCCGCCGGCCTGCTCACCGCTACGGCCACCACCTCGCAGGCCGCCACCCAGGGACCGTGCGACATCTACGCCGCCGGCGGCACCCCCTGCGTCGCCGCGCACAGCACCACCCGCGCCCTGTACGGGGCGTACAACGGCCCGCTGTACCAGGTCAAGCGCGCCTCCGACAACACGACCAAGGACATCGGCTTGCTGAGCGCCGGCGGATACGCCGACGCCGCCGCGCAGGACTCCTTCTGCGCGAACACCAGCTGCCTCATCACCGTCATCTACGACCAGTCCGGCAAGGGCAACAAGCTCACCCAGGCGCTCAAAGGTCAATGGCCCGGGCCGGCCGAGGGTGGGAACGACAACTTGGCCAACGCCTTCGAGGCACCGATCACAGTCGGGTCTTCGCGCCCGCTGTACCGAGGTCGCGATGCGCTCCATGGCTTTGGTGGCGGTTCCGACGACCGTGCTCTCCACTTTCAGCCCCGATTGGTACTCGGTGTGGCCCCTGGACCTGTACGGGAGGTGCCGTGGCTGTCGCCCTGAGCAATTGGGCCACTTGGTCGACAGCGAATGATCTCCTGCAGAAGTCCGACGAGTTCTTCACCAAGAACCTCGCCTGACTGCAAGTACCCCCGGCAGGCCGGAACCGCCACCGGCCTGCCGGGCAGTCAACAGCGAAGCGACCTTTCGTGGGCTAAGGGCTGTCCCGTAATCCTTGGTGAATCAGCGGGACAGCCCTTGGGCGCGCCTCAGCGCAGGCAACAGGCGGAGCGCGTTGTCGCGGTTGATGCCGCGTCGTTGGCGGTCGGTGAAGACGGGGTCGGTCTCGATGGCCGGCACCGTGAAGTCGGTGACGATGTCTGCGGAGGCGGCCGGCCAGTCGGTGCCGAAGAGGATCCGGTCGGCGCCGGCGGTGGCCACCAGAGTGCCCGAGGGGGCCGACGGGCCCGCCGTGTCGTAGTAGAAGCGGTGGAGGTAGTCCCGTACACGGGCAGCATCGAGGGGTGGAGTGCAGAAGCCGCCGAAGGCCTCCATGCGGGTGGCGATCTGAGGAAGGAATCCTCCGGCGTGCGGCAGGATGACTGACAGGTGCGGGTAGCGGTCGAGTGTCCTGGTACGGATCAGGTTCACAGCAGCACGCGTGGTGTCCAGCAGGAAATCGCACATGAAGTTCGGAATTCCGGGGACGGTGGGCACGCCGGGTGTTCCCCCCGGGAGGTCGAGCGGATGCGTGAAGAGGACCGCGGCGCGCTCGTCGAGTTCGGCAAGGAGGCGGTCGTACGAGGGATCACCGAGATAGACACCGTTGTAGTTGGCTTTCACGCTGACTCCGACGGCACCGAGCTCGTCGAAGGCGCGGCGGAGAGCCCACGTGGTCACTTCGGGATGGTCCAGGACAGCAGGAGCGAGGACGGCGAAACGGCCCGGGTGTAGGGCCACCAGGTCGGCCATCGCCTCGAAGACGACGGTGAGACCTTCCCTGGCCTGCGCCGCGGTGCGGTACCGGTCCTGCATGGTTGGGTTGAGGACCGCGGTCGCGATTCCTACCCGGTCCATCAGCGCCAAGGTGGAGTCCACATCCCAACGCGCCCACCACAGCAGCTCCTGCCGCTGCACCAGGCCCTCACGCTCTGCCCAGTCAACCCATTCCGGAGCGGTGAAATGGTGGTGAACGTCGATCCTTGCCCGGCCGGCGTCATCGCCGCTCCCCGAGCCCCGCGGCACCGCTTCTCCCCTGGCCAGAGCGCTGGACTCGCCCGTCGCAGCGACGGTGGTCGTCAACGCACCGCCGGCGATGAGCAGACTGCGCCGGCTCATGGCCCGGTTCGATTCGGACATCCGCGTTCCCCATCCGTAGCGCCATCGGTTTGCCGCACCACGATGGCCCGTCGGCGGGCCCACGATCACCACGGCGTGCCTTGCTCGAGCTCGGTTCCCTCGGACGGACGCGGTCCAGCCCACCGTCTGCCACAAAATCCCAGGCCAGGATCCCTCACGGCCGGCTCACGTACGAAGTCGTGGGCCGTCGCGTCCGACGGCCCCTGTTCCGGGTGATCAGCAGCAGGTGGCGGTCGCGGCGTCGTTGCCGCGTGCGTCGCTGCCGGCGCGGCGATTCAGATGATGCCGGTCCCGGACGACGGGACCGCGCAGCGGCTCCGTGACGAGGTGCTCGCCCCGCTCGCCGCCGGCCGTGATGCCGCTTACCGGCGCTACGACTGGGAGACCAGGGCTCTGGCGCCGGACGGGATCCACACTGTCTCCCACTTCGGCATCGTCGTCGTCGAGGGGGTCTACACCGCCCGGCCCGAACTCGCCGACTACTACGACCTGATGGTCTACGTCGACACTCACCGCGAGGAATCACTGAGGCGGCTTCGTGAACGCGGTCATAACCACGGCCCGATCGACTGGGAGTCCCGCTGGCGCCTGGCCGAAGAGCACTACCTGGCCGTGACCCGCCCTCGGGAACGGGCCCACCTGGTGGTCCCCGGGCACTGATCCGCATCTACCAGGATCTACCGGGTCTGCCGATGGCCTTGAGAGTCTCGGGGCGTTTGACGGTCTTGCCGACGTCGTAGCGGGGTGCGGGACGGCGGTTCTTGCTTCCGGGCGGCCGTCCGGGACCGGCGTCAAGGCCCCCACCAGCGGACCCGAACTGCGCCATCTGCTCACCGAGGCCGCCCGGCGGCGCCAGGACTGAGACGGTTCCCCATACGCGGGTGCTGCTGCCACGGCACCCTGGAACCCGGCGGGCCCGGGAACGACCAACAGGGCCGCCCCGCACCGGTCTTCGAAGGCGTCAGCGTTTGCTCTCGTCGCGCGCTGAGCCGGAAGGCCATGATCGCACGGCGATCGCGCTGCGCTGGCAACTCGACTTGCCCAACGACGAGATTGCTCGCTGCCTGCCGGGCAGGCTCTCATCGGGCTATGACGCATGCAGCGGAAGCCGTTGATAGATTCACCCGTCGTGAGATCAACTGAGTACGACCTTGACTTCCGTGACCGGGCCGGCCGGACCCGAGCCTGGGGCATCGGTCTGCTGGTCGTGGCCGGGCTGCTGTGGAGCTGGTGCACCCTGCTGCTCCTTACCCCGTACGAGGTGGACCGCAAGCCCGACGACCGGTATCCCGTTGAATGCGAGCCGCGGCTGATGACGGAGCGCGGCACGGCCAACGAGGGGCTGGGCCACGGCGACTACTGCCAGAACGAGCGCGACTGGCCGGAGGCCGTGGTCGTGCTGGGACTGTCCGTGCCGGTGTCCGTGGCCGGAGCGGTCCTGTTCACCAGCGGCAGCGTCAGTCGGCGGATGAGCGCCCACGCCGAGGCGATGCGCGAACTGGACCGGATCGCCGATGAGCGCGAGGCGCGGACCGCCCGCGCGCGGTGACACCCGGGAGGATTGAGATCGCACCCGCGCACGAGAGCGCTCGACCCCTGGAGCCGCGCCCTGCACGGCGTGCTGTAGGGCAAATCGAGAGTGAAGAACCCCTGCCTGTGAGCAACCAGGCTGCTGTTCCGCGACACCGTTTGTAGCAAAGGTCGGTCTTGTGTAGGCGGACGGGACAGCGAAATGCCTGGTCAGACCCTTTTATCTCTGCTACAGCCGGGTGCGGGCGGTCATCGCGCGATTCTGCGGCGCCAGACGCATGGTGGGAGGCAGACGCAGGGGGGCACTCGCAAAGAAGATGGTCATGAAGTACAAAACCGCCGGCCTCGGCGCCGTAGTGGCCGTTCGGCCTGGACTGCCTGGACCCTAAGTGGGCGGGAGGCCGTCCCCGCCTACTCAGCGATGACGAAGAGGACTTCGTCATCCAAACGGCCACCACCCGCCCCACCAAGCTCGGCCAACCCTTTACCCGCTGGTCGATCCGCAAACTCGCCGCCTACCTGCGCCGCGTGCACGGACGCGTCACCTGCATCGGCCGTGAAGCCTTACGGTGCCTGCTGCTGCGCCGCGGCATCACCTTCCAGCGCACCAAGACCTGGAAGGAGTCCCCCGACCCACATCGCGAGGCCAAGCTCGACCGCATCGAGCAGGTGCTGGAATACTTCCCGGACCAGGTCTTCGCCTTCGACGAGTTCGGCCCCCTGGGAATCCGCCCTACCGCGGGCTCCTGCTGGGCGAAGCGGGGCAAGCCCAACCGACTGCCGGCGACCTACCGCCGCACCCACGGCGTGACCTACTTCCACGGCTGCTACTCCGTCGGCGACGACCGCTTGTGGGGTGTCAACCGCCGCCGCAAGGGGGCCACCAACAGCCTGGCCGCGCTGAGGTCTATCCGCGCCGCCCGACCTGACGGCGCCCCCATCTACATCATCTTGGACAACCTCTCCGCACACATCGGCGCGGACATCCGCCGCTGGGCGAAGAAGAACAAGGTCGAACTGTGCTTCACCCCGACCTACGCCTCCTGGGCCAACCCGATCGAAGCCCACTTCGGCCCGCTGC
>NZ_JBEOXI010000368.1:0-6102 GCF_040296465.1 Streptomyces sp. NPDC002130 | reverse complement strand
ACCGCGCGGTCGCTCGCGCGCCATGCCGTGCTCAACTGCCTCGCTGCCGCTGTGCAGGCGGTGGGCGATCTGGACCGGGTCCGGATCGTGCAGATGCTGGTCTTCGTGGCCAGCACGCCGGACTTCGGTGAGCAGTCGAAGGTCGCCAACGCGGCCAGTGAACTGCTCATCGAAGTCCTGGGTGAGAACGGACGGCACGCCCGCACCGCGATCGGTGTCGCCGGGCTGCCGGTCAACACCCCCGTCGAGATCCAGGTCATCTGCACCGCTGTGTAGCGGCGAGCCAATCATGAGCGGGCGGCGGTGGCCCGGCTTCGACAGGCACTCGACGACCTGGTCGGCGAATCGGCACAGAACTCGCTCGGGCGCCCCGCCGCCCACGAGGCGATCGCAGACGCCGTCCTCTTCCTCGCGTCGTCGGAGTCCTCGTACATCACCGGGCCAACCTTCCCCGTCAACGGCTGTTACACCGCCACTCAGTACCCGCCCCCGCGGTTCCCAGAGACAGATGAAGGACACACCATGAACGCCCCCGCGGCACCACCCCGAAACGGAGAGCTCGGCTTCTGGGTGGCCCAACTGGCCGACAAGAAGCCCTCATTCCCCCGTTTCACCGGCCAGGACTCCGTCGACGTGGCCATTGTCGGCGGCGGCTACACCGGCCTGTGGGCGGCGTACTTCGCCAAGAAGCTCGAACCGTCCCTCTCCGTCGCCGTCTTCGAGGCCGAACAGGTGGGCTACGGCGCCTCCGGGCGCAACGGTGGCTGGCTCTCGGCGATGCCTCCGGGCAACCGTGCCACCTTCGCCCGCGCCGGAGGAGGGCTGGAAGCGAGCCGGGCGCTGCAGCAGGAGTTCGTCGCCGGCGTCGACGCGGTCCTGGACATCCTCCAGGCCGAGGGCATCGATGCGGATCAGCACAAGGGGGGCGCGCTCGTCGCCGCTCACACTCGGGCGGGGCTGGGCCGGCTGGTGGCCAGACGTGACGCCGACCTGAAGTACGGGCTGACCGAAGACGAAGTCCACTTGCTCGACCGGGACGAGTTCCGCAGCCGGGTCAACATCGGCACCGTCCACGGCGGGCTCTTCTACAAGCACTGCGCAAGGATCCACCCCGCGAAACTCGTCTACGGCCTCGCCGACACCCTGACCTCCATGGGGGTCAGGATCTACGAGAACAGCCGGGTGGACAGTGTCGCGGACAAGACCCTCACCCTGGCCGACGGACGTGTCACCGCGGCGAAGACGTTCATCTGCACCGAGGGCTATTCGGGACCGCTGCTCGGCCGCCGGAGCCTGATCCCGGTCAACTCCTCGATGATCGTGACCAAGCCCCTGCCGCAGGAGGCGTGGCAGCAGATCGGCTGGGACGGGCCGCAGTGCCTCAACGACTCCGCGCACACGTTCATCTACGCCCAGCGGACGTCGGACGGCCGTATCGCCATGGGGGGCCGCGGTGTCCCCTACCGCTTCGGGTCCGGCACCGGGGGAGCCGGTGCGACCGCCCAGTCCACCATCGACCTGATCTCGCACAAGCTCAGCACCTTCTTCCCGGGCATCCCCTTCGAGGTCGACCACGCCTGGTCAGGAGTCCTGGGCGTCACGCGGGACTGGAACGGCGGCGTGCACTGGGACCCGGCATCCGGGGTCGGATCGTCCACCGGCTACGCGGGACACGGCGTCACGTCTGCCTATGTCGGCGGCAGGACCCTCGCTGAGCTCGCCTTCGAGAAGGAAACTGAGCGGACCACCCTCCCCTGGGTCGGCTACCGGGCACCCAAGTGGGAACCGGAGCCCATCCGCTGGCTGGGCGTTCACGCCATGTACCGGCTCTTCGGCATTGCCGACCAGTGGGAAGAGCGCAGGGGTTCCAGCACGACCTCGCTCCTGGCCAGATTCGGCAGCAGGCTCGCCGGACTTCACGAGTAAACGAGAAGGAAAACTGCTCACATGGACGCACAACTCGCCGTCATCGGCCTGGGCAGCATCGGAAGCATGGCCCTGTGGCAGGCCTCCCGGCTGTCCGACTCGGTGGTGGGCTTCGAGGCCGCCACCCCCGCTCACGGCCGCAGTGCCGTGGGCGGGGACACCCGCCTGTTCCGCATGGTCTACCTCGGCAGGCCCGAGTACTACCCCATCATCGAACGCTCCCGCGGCCTGTGGGCCGAGCTCGAAGCGGAAACCGGGCAGGACATCCTCACCACTACCGGGGGGCTGTCCATCGGGACGGCGAACGGCAGCTTCATCAACAGCCTCCTCGAGACAACGCGCATCAACGGAGCCGAGCACTGCGTCCTCAGCCGGGAGGAGTTGGCGGAACGCTACCCCCAGCACAACCTCCGCCCCGACGACTGTGCCGTCTACGACCCCCGCGCCGGCTTTCTGCGCACCGAGCGCGCCGTCAGCGCCGCCGTCACGGCGGCCCAGGCCAACGGCGCCACAGTCCTCCAGAACACACCCGTGGACAGCATCACCGAAACCGACCACGGCGTGGTCGTCACCTCGGGCGACAGAAGCTGGACGTTCGAAAAGGTCATCGTCGCCTCGGGCGGCTGGTCCCGTCGGCTCATGCCCGACCACCTCAAGGCCGTCACCGAAACCCATCGGATCGTCCTGACCTGGTTCGTCGCCCAGGACGGCACGCAGTTCTCGCCGGAGAACTTCCCCATTTTCAGTCGGCTGTACGGCGATCGCTCCCTGTACGGCGCACCCGCCGTCGATGGTGTGACGGTCAAGGCATCGGTGGACGGACCGCTGGACGGACGCGGAAGGGAAACTCCCGACCCGGGCTCCGTGCCCAGGGAACTCACCCCGCGGGAAGTCGAGAAGGTCACCGAGATCGTCACCGACTTCTTCCCCGGCCTGATCCCCACCATCGTGCGCTCCGACGCCTTCCCCGACCTGTTCACCGAGGACAGGCATCCCCTCCTCGGCTGGCTGGACGAGGACAGCAGGATCTACTGCGCCACCGGATTCTCCGGAAAGGGCTTCAAAATGGCGACCGGCTACGGCCACATCGCCGCACACGAGGCGCTCGGCAAACAGACCATCGACGGCCTGGACTTCGCGCGTCCGGACCGGTTCAAGACCAGGTAGCCCACCCACTTCCGCGCCGCGGCGCAGCAACCTTGGACTGCGTCCGGGATCAGAACGCCGGCGCAGTCTGTTCCTTCTTCGGGCCCTGAGCGCGTGCCTTGAGCAGCGCGTCCTGCAGGCGGTTGTGGGTCATGGTCAGGCAGGCGTGCACCGCGCCGCCTGCCACCGAGAGTCCCAGAACCTGGGAGACGGTCGTGATTCGGGGCACGGCCGGCAAGCTGTGTTCGAGTCGTTCGCGTACCTCGGGGAGAACCTCGTCCACCAAGGGGCGCAACCGGCCGACGAAGTAGACGGATTCGGGATCGAGTGTCACGGCGACGATGCTCACGGCGGTCGTGACCGCCGTCGTGAACGCCTTGAGTATCTCCGCACGGGCTCGATGGTCCTGAAACGTGAGCCACAGGTCCTCGACGCGCTCGGTGTCCAGTCCGTGTTCACGAGCGAGCCTCGCAAGCCCTGCGGTGCTCAGCAGCCCGTTGAGGGTGCGGTCGTCGATTCCCGAGGAGAGGGAGCCGATGTCGCCGAACGCAGTGGTACGTCCCCGAGCCAGTTCCCGGTCCCTGCAGGTGGCGAAGTTCAGGGTGCTGCTGAGACTGAACAGGGCAGCGTTATGGATGCTCGTGTCGTCCCTGAGCACCTGGAGCAAGGATGCGTTCGCGTCGCTGTCGAAGGTCACCGGAGCGTCGAGGAGCTCTTCAACGATTCGGTGGAGATCTCTGCCGGAGAAGATTTTCATCGGATCGGCAGGCCGGAAGACCTCGGCACCGTCGCGGACATGGGCCGGCAGTGCCACGACGATCTGGCGCAGGGGCCCTCGTGCGGAGGCGCTGGTCTGCGCGATCAGGTCGGCCAGCCACCGGCCCGCAGCGGGGACGTCGTGGTGCTCGGCCGTCGGGACGATCACGTGCCCGATCTCACGGCCGCGCAGGTCGGTGACCAGCACGCCGGTGGTCACGGCGCCGAAGCCGACCCCTACGACATGTCCGGCCGTCTCGGGCACGTCGAGGTACGTCGACGGACGGCCACGCCCGACGACGGCGTCGACTCCCCCGTCCACGACGAACCCGTCGGAGCGCAGGTCTTCGACGGCCCGCGACACCGTCGCCTTGCTCAGCCCCGTGAGCTCGATGAGCTTGTTCCGGGTCAACGGCGCACGGGAGAGAACCACGTCAAGGACACGTGCCTTGTTGTAGTCGCGTGGTGTGGGGTTGATGCTGCTCACCTCATGACCTTAGCGAGACCGTCCGCAGCGCCGCTCAAGGTGTGTCATGGCGGGTGCTCAGCAGGCGGTCCACGACCTCCTGCATGGCGACGGCCATGGCCCGCTCCACGTTGGCCCAGTCGTCTCTGGCGTGTTCGAGCAGGTAGTCGCGACGCTCCGGCACTCGTTCCGCGCGCCAATGGGTGACCAGGGCGCGAAGTGTCAGGCGTGCCAGGGCGGCGACAGGCAGGAGTGGGAGTTCCGTGTCCTTGATCGGCCGGGCCCGCTCGTAACCCGCGACGAAGCTGCATGCCTCGCGCCACGGATCCCGCGGTGTCCGGCCGAGAAGGTTCGCGAGAGACACAGCTGGATCGAAGATCAAAGCGCTGCGCATGCTGTCACCGAAGTCGATCACTCCGGTGACGAAGCTGTCTGCCCGCGGATCCACCAGGACGTTGTAGGGGCTGTAGTCACCATGGATCACTTGGGTCTCGAGATCACCCAGCCTCGGAACAACGGTCTCGTGGAAGAGGCGGAACACTTCTTGAGCCAACCGTCGGTGCGCGGCGCCGGGCGTGCACTCGATGAGCTCCCGCAGCTGGTCGAAGTATCGAAGGTCCCACACGAGGCGCCGCTCGTCGGCCGGATGCCTGAACGACCGCAGGGCCACATCCACTCGCCCGAGCATCTGCCCGGCCATGGCAAGGTGGTGAGGTTCGGGGTCCGTCCGCGCCAGGACGGCGCCTTCGACGAAGTCGAAGACGCGCAGGACGCGAACCCCGCCGTCTTCCGTCTCGATCGGTACGTGGTCGCTGCCCTCGGCGGTCTCCTTGACCCGCTGGACGGGGAGATGAGGAGCCTCGGTTTCGAGGTGGCGCATCACAGCCGTTTGCAGAGCTACGACGGCTACCGCCTCGTCGGGCGGGGACACCTTGACGAGATGGTCTGCTGATCCGGTCCGCAGCCGGAACGTGTCGTCCTTCTCGGTTGCCAGTCGCTCGAGACGGCCGCTCAGCCGGTAGTGCCGGGCGAGTAGGGCATCCACCTCGTTCATCTCGATGGGCTCGTGGGACGATGCCAGGCCGCTCTCCTCGAACAGCTGGGCGATGCGTGCGGGGGGCGAGGTGTTCACCGTTCGGTCCCTTCGGGCTTTCATGCTGCTACAGGCGCGTCTCGGCGATCTCCGCGAAGGTTTCGAGGAATCGCGTCACGTCGGCCGAGTCGAAGGCCAACGGGGGTCGGATTTTGAGCACGTTGACTGCTTCGCCGGTGCCGCTGATGAGGATGCGGCGCTCGCGCATGTCGTTGATGACGTCGTCGGCGCGGACACGATCGGGCTCCAGCGACTCCCGGTCCCTCACGATTTCGACGCCCACGTACAGACCGCTGCCGCGGACCTCCGCGACGTGGGGAGACTCGCGAGTGATCTCCTCGAGGCCGGCGCGAAGCGCCCTGCCGTTGTCGAGAACTCGCTGCTGTACGTCCTCCTTCTCGAAGACGTCCAGGACCGCGGCACCGGCGGCAACCGCGATCGAACTGCCGGCAAAGGTGTTGAAGTAACGGACATTCCGTCCGAACTCTTCGCACACCTCGGGCCTGAACACCACGCCGGAGATCGGCATGCCGTTGCCCATGGGCTTGCCCATCGTGACGATGTCCGGAAGCACCCCGTGACGGCTGAACCCCCACATCGACTCTCCGAGCCGGGCGAATCCCGACTGGACCTCGTCGGCGATGTACACGCCGCCCGCGGCGTGCACCTCCTCGACCATGTCACGCAGGTAACCGACGGGGTCGGTGAAGAGGCC
>NZ_JBEOXI010000367.1:0-6147 GCF_040296465.1 Streptomyces sp. NPDC002130 | reverse complement strand
GACCCGGTGCGGGTCGAGGCGCAGACCGAGGATCTTGATGAAGCGGCTGCGCCGCCCCACGATCTCGTACAGCCCGTCGGGGGCGCGCCGGGCGATGTCCCCGGTGGGCAGTTCCTCCAGGGTGCGGCCGAGAGCGAGGTCCGCGGGCGTCTCGGCGTAACCGAGCATGACGTTGGGGCCCGAGTAGACCAGTTCGCCGGTGTCGGGCGATGCGATGCCGTCGACCGGCCGCAGCCGGAAGGAGCCTCCGGGGATCGGCACGCCTATGGTCTCCGGGCGCTCGTGCGCGAGTGCCGGGGGCAGATAGGCCATGCGGGCCGTCGCCTCGGTCTGCCCGTACATGACGAACAGCTCCCAGCCGGATCTCCGGCCCAACTCGGCGTACGCGGCGACTCGTTCGGGTGCCAGGCGGCCACCGGCCTGGGTCACGTAGCGCAGGTGGGGCAGCCGCATGCGGGCGAAGCCGACCCGGTCGAGCAGGTCGAAGGTGTACGGCACCCCGGCGAGCGCGGTGCCGCGGGCCGCGCGGAACTCCTCCCAGAAGGCGGTGTCGGCGACCGAGCGCTCGGTGAGGATCAGCCCGGCGCCGCGCAGCAGGTGACTGTGGATGACGGACAGGCCGTAGCAGTAGTGCGGGGGCAGGGTCGTGGCCGCGCGGTCGGACTGACGGATGCCCAGGTAGGCGGCTATGGACTCCGCGTTGGACTGGAGGTTGTCGTGCGACAGACGGACCAGCTTCGGTGAGCCGGTCGAACCGGAAGTGCTCAGCAGCAGTGCCAGATCGGGGTGGAGGGTGTGCGTGCTCGTCCGGCGCCGCTCGTCGAGGGTCCAGGCGCCGTGCTCGTCCGGGCGCGCGACGACGTCGGGGTCGTAGGCGGCCGTCAGGGCGTCGATGGTGGAGGTGCTGTCGCCGGGGACGAGCAGGACGGGGTGGCCGCCGGCGAGGGCCGCGAGGTGGACCACGAGCGCGTCGGCCCGGTTGGCGCCCGCCAGCAGCACGAGGCGGCGCGTGCGGCCGAGGCGTTCGGCGGTGGCGGCGACCCGCTCCGCGAGCGCTCGATAGGTGACCTCGCCCGATGGCGTGATCAATGCGGTGCGATCACCGTGAGCCGCGAGGTCACGCGCGAACGGCACCCCCGGTCCACGCGCGGGCGACTCAGGAGAAGAAAGGGGGGCAAAACGCGGAAATGACGTGGTCAACGGGGCCGAGGCAGGTTGGGACGAGTCGATCACGGGCGCGCGACCTTTCTGCGGCAGCGTCCGCAAATAGCACTGATCCCTTGACGGTTAGGCAAGCTTTACCTTATTCATAGCATGTTCACATCTGGCTTGAAAGCATCGCTTCGCCGCTCGCTACCCGACGACGCAACCCGCGGCGTACCGGCGAGCCACCCAGGAAGGCACACCACATGCGACGCCCCTCGGCTCGCCGGATCACCGCGCTCCTCGCGGCCGGCCTGCTCCTGCCCGTCCTCGCCTCCTGCGGCTCCGGCGACGACGAGGGCGGCTCCGCGCAGGGCGGCGACTCCGCCCTCGTCATCTACTCCGGGCGCAACGAGAAGCTGGTCAAGCCGATCCTGGACAAGCTGGAGAAGGCGGTCGGCGCCAAGGTCGAGGTGCGCTACGGCGACAGCGCCGAACTGGCCGCCCAGATACTGGAGGAGGGCGACCGCACCAAGGCCGGACTGTTCTTCTCGCAGGACGCCGGCGCCCTGGGCGCCCTGTCCAAGGAGGGCATGCTCGCGAAGCTGCCGCAGTCGAGCCTCGACGAGGTGGACGAGGCCTACCGCGGCGAGGAGGGCGACTGGGTGGGCCTGTCGGGGCGGGTGCGCGTCATCGCCTACAACCCGGACAAGGTCGCCGAGGACAAGGTCCCGGACCGGGTGGCCGACGTGATGAAGCCCGAGTGGAAGGGCAAGGTCGGCTTCGCGCCGACCAACGCCTCCTTCCAGGCCTTCGTCACCGGCATGCGCGTCCTGGAGGGTGACGACGCCACCCGGCTGTGGCTCAAGGGTCTGAAGGCCAACGGCAAGGTGTACACCAACAACCTCGCCACCCTCGACGCCGTCGAGTCGGGCGAGGTCTCCCTCGGCCTGGTCAACCACTACTACTGGTACGAGCGGGTCGCCGAGAAGGGCGAGGACAAGGTCGGCGCACAGCTCAAGTTCCTGCCGGGCGGAGACCCCGGCGCGCTCATCAACGTCGCCGGTGTCGGCATCCTCAAGGACGGCGGCCAGGCCGGGACCGCCCAGAAGGCCGTCGACTACCTGCTGTCCAAGGAAGCACAGACCTACTTCGCCGACACGACCAAGGAGTACCCGCTGGCCGCGGGTGTCACCAGCAACGTCGAAGGCCTGCCGCCGTTCGAGTCCCTGGAGTCCCCGGACATCGACCTGGGCAAGCTCGAATCCCTCCAGGAGACGCTGGCCATGCTCCAGGACGTCGGACTGGTCTAGGAAGAGTGAGACGACCGGCAGAAACCCTGAGCCCGACGTGACCACATCGGCATCCGAAGGCCGCCCGGCCGGAGCACCCGCTCCCGCCGGGCGCCGCCCCTTCCGCAGGACGGACGGGGCACCCGCCGGCCGCAGACCCGCATGGGTCCTGCTCGTCCCGGCCTGCGTCGCCGCGCTGTTCGCGCTGCTGCCCCTGGGCTACCTCGCGGTCCGCGCCCTCGAACGCGGTCCGCGCTACGCCTGGAACGTCGTCGCCGACGAGCGGACGCTGCAACTCCTCGCCCGCAGCTTCAGCCTGACGGCCGTCGTCGTGGCAGCCTGCCTGGTGCTCGGCGTCTCCCTGGCCTGGCTGACCGTCCGCACGGCCCTGCCCGGGGCACGCGCCTGGTCGGTGCTGGTCACCCTGCCGCTCGCCGTGCCCAGCTACGTCGCCGCCTTCACGTGGCTGGCCAGCGCACCCCGGACCGCCGGGTTCGCCGGGGCCGCACTCACCCTCACCCTGGTGAGCTTCCCCTACGTCCACCTTCCGGTCGCCGCCGCGCTGCGCGGCATCGACCCGGCTCAGGAGGAGGTCGCCCGCTCCCTGGGGCACGGACCCGTGCGCACCTTCCTGAGAGTCACGCTGCCCCAGCTGCGCCCCGCCGCCGCGGGCGGAGCGCTGCTCGTCGCGCTGTACGTGCTTTCCGACTTCGGCGCCGTCTCGCTGATGCGCTACGACACCTTCACCCGCGCCATCCACACCTCCTACCGCGCCTCCTTCGACCGCACCCCGGCCGCCGCGCTCAGCGTCGTCCTGGTGGTGATGACGGTGGCGCTGGTCGCCGCCGAGACCCGCACCCGCGGGCGCGCCGGTCACGCCCGGACCGGTGCCGGCACCGCCCGCCCGGCCGTCCCGGTGCCCCTCGGACCCTGGCGGATCCCCGCCCTGGCCTGGTGCACCACGCTGGTCGCCGCATCGGTGGCGTTCCCGCTCGGCACCCTCGGCTACTGGCTGGCCGTGGGCAACTCGGCGACATGGGACCTGGGCGCGCTCGGGGAAGCCGCCTGGACCACCCTCGGCGTCGCCGCGGCCGGAGCCGCCCTGACCACTCTGCTGGCACTGCCCGTCGGGGTGATCGCCGCACGCCACCGGGGACGCGGAGCCAGGCTGCTGGAACAGGCCGCCTACGCCGGCCACGCCCTGCCCGGCATCACCGTCGCGCTCTCCCTGGTCTTCTTCGCGGTGCGCTACGCCTACCCGCTCTACCAGCAACTGCCCCTGCTGATCGGCGCGTACGCCGTGCTGTTCCTGCCGGTCGCGGTCGCCGCCACCCGCGCCGCCGTACTCCAGGCGCCGCCCGTGCTGGAGGACGTGGCCCGCTCCCTGGGCCGTTCGCCCCTGCGCGTGCTGCGCGAGGTGACCGTGCCGCTGGCCGCACCGGGTGTCGCGGCCGGCGCCGCGCTCACCTTCGTCGTCTGCATGAAGGAACTGCCCGCCACGCTGCTGCTGCGCCCCACCGGCGTGGACACGCTGGCCACCCGGCTGTGGACCGAGACCGGATCCGGCTCCTTCGCGGCCGCCGCGCCCTATGCCGCAGCACTCATCCTCTTGGCCGCCGTCCCCTCCTACCTCCTGGGCAGGCACCGCACATGACCGACCACGGCAACGAACTCCGCGTCGAGCAGCTCACCAAGTCCTACCGCTCCGGCGCCCCCGTCCTCCAGGGCCTGGACCTCACCGTGCCGGGCGGGACACTGGCCGCCGTGCTCGGCCCGTCCGGCTGCGGAAAGACCACCCTGCTCCGCGTCATCGCAGGGTTCCTGCGCGCCGACACGGGCACGGTCGCGCTTGACGGACGCACCCTCTCAGGACCCGGCGTGCACCTGCCGCCGGAACGGCGTCGCATCGGCATCGTGCCGCAGGAAGGCGCCCTCTTCCCGCACATGACCGTGGCCCGCAACGTGGCGTTCGGGCTGACCGGCCTCGACCGCACCGAGCGCCGCCGCAGGACGGCGGACATGCTCGACCTCGTCGGACTGGCCGGGTACGGCGACCGCATGCCGCACGAACTGTCCGGAGGACAGCAGCAGCGGATCGCCCTGGCCCGGGCCCTGGCCCCACACCCCGCACTCGTGCTGCTCGACGAACCGTTCAACGCCCTCGACAGCGCGCTGCGCGCCGGAGTCCGGGCCGATGTGCGATCCGCCCTGCGAGCCACCGGGGCAACGGCCCTGCTGGTCACCCACGACCAGCAGGAAGCCCTGTCCACGGCCGACCTCGTCGCCGTCGTACGACAGGGGCGCGTCGCCCAGTGCGACACCCCCCAAAACCTCTACCGGCGCCCCGCCGACCCCTGGGTCGCCGGTTTCGTCGGCGACGCCGTACTGGTCCCGGCAACGGTGCACGGGAGCGGCTCCACTGCAACCACACCACTGGGCACCGTGACACTGACCGCCCCACCGGAAGGCCGCAGCACGGGCACCGTCGTCCTGCGCCCCGAGCAGCTGCAACTGACCGACCCGGACACGGAGGAGGCCGTGCGGGGCACGGTCAGGGACGTCTTCTACTACGGCCACGACGCCAAGGTGACCCTGGCCGTACAGGGCGTTGACGACCCGGTCGACGTCCGTGTCGCGGGGCCGCTGTCGGTGGGCCCCGGCCAGGAGGCCGCCATCCGCGTGACCGGCGAGGCGACGCTGCATCCGTAGCCGGCCCGGCCGAACGCGAGCCCGCAGAGGTGATGAGGGCTCAGGCCTGGCCGATGATCCGCCGCTTGCCCGCCTCGACCGCAACGGCGGATCCCCTCGTGCTGTCGAAGACGTACGCCATGTAGCGGGTGACGCGCCCGATCATCTGGTGAGCCCGGACGATCGCAATGACCTCGTCCCACTCGCGGGCATCGAGTTCCCTCAGGCCGGGCCATCGCACGCACAGGGCCTGCCGGCCGGCCCGGGTGGACGCGGTGCCGGCGAACAGGGCGGAGAGCTGGGCCGCCCTGTGGAGTACGGGGGTGGTCCAGTCGAGGATCCGGTGCGTGGTGAAGCCGGCGGCGGAAGCCATCAGCGGGTACCGCTCGTACGGCTCGATGTCGTCGAAGCGCCACGTGTCGCGTACGAGGCCGTTCGGGTCGAGGGTTCCGATCGGCTGCTCCGTACGGGATACGACGTCCACGAGGACGAGCCGCCCGCCGGGGCGGAGCAGCCGGAAGCTCTCGCTCAGGAACGACGTACGGCCTTCATGGCCGAAGTGGAAGGCGGCTTCCAGGCAGTGCACGCGGTCGAAGGAGCCGTCCGACAGCGGGATGTCCGCCGCCTGCCGTGGCAGAGCCCTCGCGTCGGCGACGGCGAAGCGCACGCCTGAGCGGCTGCCGAAGCGGCGACGAGCCCGGTCGATCTGTGAGGGCTGGACGTCCACCCCCAGCGCCCGGCAGCCGGCGGCGCCCAGCCGCGCCGTCGTGTCACCGCGACCGCACCCGGCATCCAGGACGAGCTGCCCGGGCCGGGCGTCCAGCAGCGCCAGCGACCGGCGGGCCAGACGGCGCTGGAAGAACACCGGCCCCGCCAGGGCCGCGACCGGAAGGGTGGGCAGCGTGAAGTAGCCGATGTCGGCCAGGTCGTCCCAGCCGAGGTGCCGGAGCACCCGGAAGAGCACGCTGTCGTCGCTGTAGGCACCGGCGAGGTTGCCGCTGTCGTCCATCCCGCACCCCCTGCT
>NZ_JBEOXI010000366.1:0-6227 GCF_040296465.1 Streptomyces sp. NPDC002130 | reverse complement strand
GCCGGGACGCCAGACCCCCGAAGTAACTGCGGTGCACGGAGGCCAGGTCGACGTGCTCCGGGTCCAGCAGCCAGAGCAGGTGGACCCCTTCGACGAACGCGGCCGTCTCGGCGGCCAGGACGGCCGGGTTCAGATCCGCGCGCGCGGAACCGTCGGCCATGGCGCGCGCGAACAGGGAGGTCAGGTGCCTTCGCAGTGCCCGGCCACGGTCCCGGAACCAGGTGTGGAGCACGGATCCGGGATCCAGGTTCTCCGCCGTGAGGGTGGTGTGCAGGGCGGCCAGATCCCGTTCGGTGGCGGCGGTGTGCTCGGCGTCCCGGATGAACCAGTCGAACGCCTCGTTCAGGGTGGGTTGCGCACCCTCCGTGATGGACAGCCGTTCCAGGGCACGCCGGTCCGCCTCCTCCAGCACGGCCCGCACGAGACCGTCCTTGCTGCCGAAGTGGTGGATGAGAGCGGACGGGGTGACGCCGGCGCGCTCGGCGATCGCGGCCACCCCGGTGCCGCGGACCCCCTGGCGCGAGAACAGCTCGATCGCCGCGTCGACCATGGCGCGGCGGCGCTCCACGCCACGCCTCTGCACCTGTCCCTTGACACCCGCCATGGGGTCAGCGTGCCCGCACCGCACCGCGGCGTCCAACTCCTCTCGGCCGGGAAAGCGGGTGCGCGCGCCGCCCACACCCATTAACCTGAACGACCATGCAGGAAAATGAATCGAAGAACGCACACCTGACGGGCTGCGAGCGGATGGTCCGCACGGAGGGCCTCGAGCTGTGGACAGAGGACTTCGGGGAGGCGGACCACCCCGCGGTGCTCCTGGTGATGGGCGCTCAGGCACAGGGCATCCAGTGGAACGACGGCATCGTCCGCCGCTTGATCGACGCAGGCCGCCGGGTCATCCGTTACGACCACCGCGACACCGGACGCTCTTCC
This sequence comes from Streptomyces sp. NPDC002130, assembly GCF_040296465.1. NCBI lineage: Bacteria > Bacillati > Actinomycetota > Actinomycetes > Kitasatosporales > Streptomycetaceae > Streptomyces > Streptomyces sp. NPDC002130. The sequence continues at coordinate 5,294 of NZ_JBEOXI010000366.1, read as the reverse complement.
AGGGTCGATTTCACCCGCCGGCCCTACACCGTCGCCGACATGGCCTCCGACGCGCTCGCGGTCCTGGACGCGCTCGGGGTGGAGCGGGCACACGTGGTGGGCGCGTCCCTCGGCGGCGTCATCGGTCAGCGGCTGGCCGTCACGCAGCCGAGCCGGGTGCTGACCCTGACGAGCCTGTCGTCCCAGCCTCTCGGAACGGACACGGCGGCGGCGGTCCGGCGCGCCCTGGAGGGGGCGCCCCCGCTCCCCGGCGAACTGCCGCCGCCCGACCCCGAGCTGCTGGCCACGCTCGCGTCGGCCTTCCCCGAACCGCAGGCCGGCCTGGAGGCCTACCTCGCCGCCCGGCTGCCGCTGTGGCGTGTCCTGCACGGTGCGGTGCTGCCGTTCAGTGAGGAGGAGTACCGCGCGATGGAGCACCGGGTGTACGAGCGGGCGCCCGATCTGCGGGCCGCACTCAACCACACGCTCGCGGGGGCCGCCCCCGTCGGTTCCACGGCGGACCTGGCCTCCGTCACGACGCCGACGCTGGTGCTGCACGGCACCGAGGACCCGATGTTCCCGCCCGCCCACGCCGAAGCCACCGCCGCGGCCATCCCCGGTGCCCGCCTGGTCCTGATCGAGGGCATGGGCCACACCCTGCCCTCGGCGCTGGACGACCGCCTTGCCGACGAGATCCTGCGCCACACGGGGCGGGTGGCACACGCGACCGCCTGACGGCAGGTCCTACGGGCGAGCCTCCAGGGCCGCCCTCAAGCGGCCGTCGGACTCCTCCAGCAGGCGGGCCGCCGTCGCACCGTCCACGTCGGCCAGGATGCTCAGGATGGCGTTCTTCACCTCGCCGTCGGTGGCGGCCAGGGCGCGGTCGATCTCGTCGTCCGCGGCGCCGGTGGCGAGGGCGACGATGCGGTGGGAGCGGGCGCGGAGCTTGTCGTTGGAGGCGCGGACGTCGACCATCAGGTTCCCGTACGTCTTGCCCAGCCGGATCATCGTGATCGTCGAGAGCATGTTGAGGACGAGCTTCTGCGCCGTGCCGGACTTCAGGCGGGTGGAGCCGGTGAGCAGTTCGGGACCCACCACGATCTCGATGCCGTGGTCGGCGGCCGCCGCGAGCGGGCTGCCGGGGTTGCAGGCGAGGCCGATGGTGAGGCAGCCGCGGGCGCGGGCGTGCTCGACCGCGCCGATGGCATACGGGGTGCGGCCCGAGGCGGAGATGCCGACCACCGTGTCGTCGGGGGTCGGGGCGAGGGCGTCCAGGTCCGCCCGGGCCAGTTCCCGGGAGTCCTCCGCGCCCTCGACCGAGGTGACCACGGCGTCCGGGCCGCCCGCGATCAGGCCGACGACCCTGGCGGGGTCGGTGTTGAAGGTGGGCGGGCACTCGGAGGCGTCCAGGATGCCCAGCCGGCCCGCCGTGCCCGCGCCCGCGTAGACCAGCCGGCCGCCCCGGGCCATCCGACGCGCGACGGCGTCGATCGCGGCGGCGATCTGCGGCAGCCGCGCCGCGACCGCCCCGGCCACGGTGGCGTCCTCGCCGTTCATCAGCCGGGCGATGTCGAGGGTGGGCAGCCGGTCGATGTCCGCGAGCTCCGGCCGGAAGGCCTCGGTGGTCAGGGACTCCAACTCGGTCCTGAGATCACGGGGGTGGGAGGTGGAGGTCATGGACGGCTCTTTCCGTGTCTTTCCGGTGCTGGGCGGGGCGGCTGCCTCAGGAACGGTGCCGGTGGGCCAGCGCCTCGTACGACGCCGACAGCGCCGGCGCCGCCTTCTCGTACGTCCGCTGCGCCACCCCCACGAACAGGCAGTCCACCACGAGGAGCTGACCGGTCCGGGACGACATGGCCGCCGGGCGCAGCTCGCTCTCCCGTGCGGTGGACGTGGTGAGGACGTGGTCGGCGTACTGCGTGACCGGGCCGTCGGGGCGGCCGGTGATCGCCACCGTCGTCGCCCCGCGCTCGAAGGCCACCCGCAGCGGCTCTATGACGTCCCCCGTCGACCCGGAGTGCGTGATGGCGATCGCGACGTCGCCCGCGCGCAGTTGCACGGCGTTGGTGACGGCGAGGTGCGGGTCGCTGTGGGCGTGGGCTATCAGCCCTATGCGCAGCAGCTTCTGCGTGAGGTCCTGGGCGACCAGGCCGGACGCGCCGACCCCGTACACATCGGTGCGGCGGGCCGTGGTCAGCGCGGTGACGGCCGCGGCCAGTTGGACGGTGTCGAGGCCGGCGGCGGTGTCGGCAAGGGTCTGCTGCTCGTCGTAGGCGAGCTTGGCGACCACGTCCGCGATCGGGTCGTCGACCGCGATGTCCGTCGTGATGGCCGGGGCACGGCCCGACTGCTGCTGGGCCGCGAGGCCGGCGAGGGCCAGGCGCAGGTCCCGGTAACCCGGATAGCCCAGCAGGCGGGCGGTGCGTACGACGGTGGCCTCGCTGGTGCCGGTGAGTTCGGCGAGGCCGGTGACCGTGAGGGCCGCGCAGCCCGCCGGGTCGCTCGCCACGGCCTCGGCGACGCGCTGCATGGACCGCGTCATCGACGGGCCGAGCGTGCGGACCTTGGCCGCGAGGGCGGCCGGGGCGGGCGGGGCGGCGCTCGCGCCGGAGGAGCCGCCACGCTCGCGGGCGAAAATTTCCTTCACGTCTCGGGTCACGATTGAAAGATATTTTCGGGGCGGCGCCGGGGTCAAGAGTGCGCACAATGGGTGCATGGAACCCATCAGCCCCCTGGAGCAGGCGCTGCACGCCGCGCGCGCCCTCGTGCTGGCCGACCTCGTCGCGGGCCGCGTCGCCGACGCGGATGTCGTGTCGCTGGTCGAGGAGTCCGTCAAGCAGCGCCGATGGTGGGTCGAGCAGTGGCCCGAGGGCGCCCGGTACGTGGCGGGCCTGGTCGCGCAGGACGTCCAGGACTCCCTGCTGGAGCGGTACGGCCGCTGGCCGCTGTGCCCGGTGTGCGGCACGGGCGATCCGCACGCCCTCGATGTGGAACCGGAGTTGGGGCCCGACCCGCACTGGGTGTGCAGCGAGGCGGGCGTGAAGGTCGCCGCGGTGGGGTCGCTGGGCGAGGCCATCGGCGGGCCGGCGTCCTCGTGAGGCCCTGGTGACGATCTACATCGACCCACCGACCTGGCCCGGCCACGGCCGCCTGTGGTCCCACCTCGTCAGCGACGTCTCCTACGACGAACTGCACACCTTCGCCGCCCGCCTCGGCGTCCCGCCCCGGGCCTTCGAACGGGACCACTACGACATCCCCGACCAGCGGTACGCCGACGCGGTGCGGGCCGGGGCCGTGGAGGTCAGCAGCCGCGAGGTGGTGCGGCTGCTGCACGCGGCGGGGCTGCGGCGGCCCAAGGGACGCTATCCCTCGCGGGGTTCGCGCAGCTCGTAGGTCAGCTGCTCGGGGTCCTCGGCGACCTGGGTGAACCCGGCGCGCCCGAGCACGTTCTGCGACGGCAGGTTGCCCCGCTCGACGTTCGCGACCACCGTCCGCACCTCGTCCCGCTCCAGTGCCCAGGCCGACAGGGCGCGCAGCGCCTCGGTGGCGTAGCCGTGGCCGCGGGCGCCCTCGACCAGGTCGTAGCCGACCTCGACCCGGCCGTCCGCGTCCGGGACGCCGTGGAATCCCATGGCGCCGACCGCGCGGCCGTCCTCGCGCCGGACCAGCACGTACGTGCCCCACTCCGGCCGGTGGACGCCGTCCTCGTACTGCTTGTACACCAGCCCGGTGCCGACCCTGGTGCCCTCCATCGGGCCGCCCTCGATCCACTCGAAGCCGCCGTCGCCGACCGTGGACAGGTCGGCCGCGGCCGCCGGGGTGACGCCCTCCAGAGTGAGCCGCTCGGTGCCGATCACCAGGTTGTTGTTCCAGCGCCACTGCGTGACCGGGGCGCGGCCGGGCAGCTCCCCGCGGCCGGTGGCCCACAGCAGGGTCGGCCACGGGGTGGGACCCGGCTGGACGTACGGGAAGATCCGGGTGAGCACGAAGTCGCACAGCTCGGGCGCCGGTTCGTACGACACGCCCAGCCCCTCGGCGATGTCGTGCGTGTGCAGCAGCACCTCGGCCACGCCCATCGCGGCGAACCCCTCACGGTTCGCGCTGCGGAACGGGTACGGGTGGAAGGCCCGCACATCACGCGGAGTGGTACGGATCGCGGCGGCGAGCAGGGCGCCGGTCGTGCGGATCACCTGCACCGCGCCCGCGTTGTCGGTCCCCTCGTCCAGCGAGATCTCGAAGGGCGTGTACCCCTCTGGCTCCCGTCCGGCCAACTGTCCCGCGTACGCGATGAGATCGCCCGCGATGTGCACGGCCGCCTCCCGGCAGCTCCACTCCAGCCGCCCGGCCCGCACGCCCTCCCAGTCCCGTTCGGCAACCGCCCCCAGCAGCCCGGCACACTCGTCGACGGCCTGCTCCACCTGTTCCGCACCCGTTGTCCACATGGTGGGCAGGCTACGAGGCGTCGTGGGGTGGGGGCGACAGCATTTCCAGCTCGGCGGCGAGGTTGTAGCGGGCCGTGGCCTCCCATTCGGCGGTGCCGTGCGGCGTCCTGAACAGGCGTGGGAGGTCGAGCAGTTGACGCAGGATCGCGGCGCGGCCCGCGCGGAAGGCGTCGCTGGGGACGAAGTGGTACTCCTGGCGGACGGCGGTGGTGTAGGCGGCGTACGCGGACGGGGGCGAGGCGAGGATCGCGAGGTCGGCGTCGCACAGGACCTGGCCGTCGGGGTCGTCGTCGGCGGGGTCGTGGGTGACGGTGAGCCGGACCAGGCGGGCCACCTCGGCGGTCTTCGCGTCGGGAAGGCCGGCCTCCGCGAGGGCGCGTTCGGCGAGGCGGGCCGAGCGCTCCTCGTTCTCGGAGCGGTCGGGCAGGTAGACCGCGTCGTGGAACCAGGCGGCCAGCCGGACCACGTCCGGGTCGCGCGCGTACCGCTGGAGTTCGTCGACCCGGTCGAGGACCGCCGTGAGGTGCTCGACCGTGTGGTAGCGGCGCTGGGGCTCCTGCCACCGGGTGAGCAGGGCATCGGCGTACGGCGCCGGGTCCGGGCCGCCGGCCGGGCCCCGGGCCGCTTCCAGGGCGTGGGCGAAACGGGTGCGCAGCGAGTCGAGATCTGCCATGGGGGCATTCTCCCGCCGAGCGGGCCCAGGGACCTAGCGTGGGGGGATGACGACACCTGCTGATGTGCATGACGTACGGGACCCCGAGCAGCCCGGGCGGCTGCTGACGATCGAGCGTGACGCGCTGATCCCGCTGCTGCGGGGCCGGGCCGGGGAGGACTTCGCGCGGCCGGTCGCCGCGTGTCCGGGCTGGACGGTGC
>NZ_JBEOXI010000365.1:0-6273 GCF_040296465.1 Streptomyces sp. NPDC002130 | reverse complement strand
CGTGACCCCTTGGCGACAGTTTCTCGGCTTCGGCGATGGACCGATGGCCGGGCACGAGCACGCTCCTTCGGGCCGCCTGAGAAGCCATGAGACATTAAAATGTTCGGGCTTAAGTGCCGGCGAATGGACGGGCGCGACCAGGGCCCTTCTTCTTGGGCCCATCCAGACCACAGGTATCTCACGGTGATCGCGCCGTCGTCCCACTGGATGGCGACCGCTACAGGAAGCTCCGGCCAACGGGCCCTGGTCGAACTCAGCGACGCCTCTTCAACGGTGCGCCGGGCGGTCACTCCGCTCGGACGCTACAGCTTCATTTCCGTGTCATGGCCGCTGCTCCAGCCTCGGGCTCGAAGTTACCGCCGCCCGGAGTCCCCTGATCCATTTTGGGCCCATTGCTGCCGCCCAGCTTCTTCTCCGGGAGGAGAAAGGCGAGTACGAGGCCCAGGGCGAACAACGGCGCCATATATCGGAACACCGGGGTCAATGCCTGCTGATAGGCAAGGATCACGGCGTTCTGCACCTTGTCCGGCAGAGCGTGGACGAGAGTCGGCGTCAATGAGTCGGTGGACCCCACCACCTTGGCGTCCGCAGTGGAGAGTCGATCGGCGAGCTGGTCAGTCAGGCGGTGGGTGAACACGGCGCCGACTGCGGCGGTACCCAGGGTGGCTCCGATCTCGCGGAAGAAGTTGTTGGCGGAGGTGGCGGTGCCCACGTCACTCGGCGGGAAGGCGTTCTGCACAGCCAAGACGAGGTTCTGCATGATCAGGCCAACACCCGCGCCCAACAGGAACAGGTAGCCACAGACGACAACGATCGAGGTGCTGGTGTCGAGAGTGGACATGAGCAGTACGGTGACGCCGACGACCGCGGTGCCGAGGATCGGGTAGATCTTGTAGCGTCCAGTCCTGCTGATCAGCAGGCCCGACGGGAGGGCAGTGGCCATGATGCCGACGACCATGGGGATGAGCAGCAGCCCGGACTCGGTCGCGGTCTTGCCGTACACCATCTGCAGGTAGGTCGGCATGTAGCCGATGACTGCGAACATCCCGACGCCGATCACGACCATGCCGAGCAGGGTGGCGATGTTGAAGATCCGGTTGCGGAACAGCCGCAGCGGGATGATCGGTTCAGCCGCGCGGCTCTGGGAGAACAGGAACAGGGCCCAGGCCACGACGGCGCCGGCGGCGAGGCCGAGGACGAGCGGGTCGGTCCAGGCGTAGTCGGTGCCGCCCCAGTCGGCGACGAGCACGGTGCAGGTGACGGCGGCGGCCATCAGCGCGATACCGACGTAGTCGATCGCGACCCTGGTGCTACGGCGGGGCAGGCGCAGCGCGAACGCTGCGACCGCGAGGGCGAGCGCGCCGAGCGGCAGGTTGATCCAGAAAGCCCAGCGCCAGCCGATGCCATCGGTGAACCAGCCGCCGAGCAACGGCCCGACGACCGAGGCCAGCCCGAAGACGGCGCCCATCGGAGCCATGTACTTGGCGCGTTGGCGCGGCGGCACCAGGTCGGCGATGATCGCCTGCGACGTGATCATCAGGCCTCCGCCACCGAGACCCTGCACGGCACGGCCGATGATCAGAACGGTCATGTCCTGCGCCATTCCCGCGGTTGCGGAGCCGACGATGAAGACAGCGATGGCGCCGAGGAAGAGTGTCTTGCGGCCCATCAGATCGCCGAGGCGGCCGTATACGGGCATGGCGATGGTGGCGGCGAGGATGTACGCGGTGGTCACCCAGGCCATGTGGTTCACGCCGTGCAGTTCACCGACGATGGTCGGCAGCGCGGTGCTGACGATGGTCTGGTCAAGCGCGGCGAGCAGCATCGCGGTCATCAGGCCCGCAAATATCAGGCCGAAGTGTTGCGGAATCCCGGAGGAGCCCTGCTCCTCCGTCTCCGCCGGGGTCGGTCCACTCATGAAGGCTTCCTCAAGTCGATGGGAGAACGTCGCGCAAGGACGAGCTCAGTCGGCCGACAGGGTGTGCAGGAGATCCAAGGCGCGTTCCACGTACGGAATCGGAGAGTCGTCCGCGGCGCTTCCCGGTACTGCACGCGACCAGCGCTCCAGACCGCTGCGCACCGCGGTCAGTGCGACGGCGGCGATCAGGCTCGGCACCTCGTCGTCCGGCCGCTGCCCCATCCGTTGGGCGACCACGTCGGCGATGGACCGCTGAAAGCCGTCGATACGTGCCAACATCGCGGCCAGCACGGGGGGATGGCTGTCCGCCAGCGCGAACACGTCGTGCATCAGAGCCCGCTCCGGCGGGTTGTCGGTCATCTCCCGCACGAGCAGTTGGGTCACATCCGTGAGCAGGACCCGGGGAGATGCGGCGCCGGCCGCGACAAACTCCGCGGCCAGTGCCGGGGGCACCTCCTTCGGCCCCAGCAGTAGGGCCTCCTCCTTGTTCGGGAAGTAGTTGAAGAAGGTGCGGGGTGAGACCCCGGCCTCTGCGCTGATCATGTCGACCGTGACCTTGCCGAAGCCGTGTTTCCGGGCAAGCCGCAAGGCGGCCGTGTGGATTTCACGCCGTGTCTCGCGGCGCCGTCGGTCGCGCAGACCTTCACCTGGGGATGCCATGCCGCAATTCTTGCATATTCTGCAAACTTTGCGGACCATGCAAAATGTGAAGCTCATGGCTCGCCCGGGCTGCCGGGCATACCGCCACCGCAGTAGAGACGAATGCCGCAGCTGGGTGACGAGCCGCTGTCGTGGCGCTGCCTACGCTGTCCGCATGCGAACGATCGGTCAACTTGGTCGCGCGGCGGTCCGTAGCCGACCAGGAGAGGCGCGCCTCGTCGGGTACGTGGCCATCGCATCTTTGGTGATCGCGTGCGGCGATCCCACCCGCTTTCCCCGGTGGCCCAGCCTGCTGGACATTGCTTTCGCCTGTCTGGCGAGCATCGCGTTGCCGGCCCGAGGTCGCAGTGCACTCGGCGTGCTGGTGACGGTCTCCGGGTTGTCCGTGGCCTACCAGGCCTGTGGGGGCATGTTTCTTGCCGCGCTGCCGCCGCTCATGGTCGCCCTGTACACGGTCCCGCTGCACTCCGGTCGGCGTCAGGCATGGACCGCCGCTGTCCCCGCGGTGACCGCCTTGGCCCTGGCGGCCGCGTTCTTCCAGCCAGGCCCGTTGCTGGGGCCACAGCGCGTGGGAGCCGTCGCGTGGATGGGGCTGGCCACAGTCCTCGGCGACTCGGTCCGTAACCGCCGCGCCTACGTCCGGGCTCTTGAGGAAAGGGCAGAACGAGCCGAACGGACACGCGAGGAGGAGGCCGCCCGCCGCGTGGCCGGTGAACGAATGCGGATCGCCAGGGAACTTCACGACGTCGTCGCGCACGAACTCACGCTGATCAACGCCCAGGCTGGGATCGGCGTCCATGTCGGAAGGAACGATCCGGTTCAGATGGCCGAGCTCCTTGAGGCCATCAGGGACGGTTCGAAGGGCGCGCTCGGCGAGCTGCGTTCCATCGTGGGACTCCTGAGCCAACCCGGGGACGCGGCGGCGCCACGCGAACCGAGCCCAGGACTCGTTCGGCTGGAGGATCTCGTGATCTCTTTCGACCGAGCCGGCCTGCGCGTGGACGTGGACCGTGAAGGACCGGAACGGGCGACACCGTCTGCGGTGGACGTGGCAGCCTATCGGATCGTGCAGGAAGCGCTGACCAACGTGCGCAAGCACGCGGGCGTGGACGCTGCCGGGGTACGGCTGCGCTACAGCCACGACGTGCTGCACGTCACCGTGGAGAACGACGGTGACCCTCTACGGCCCCAATGCGAAGGCGACGGCACGGGTCGCGGCTTGATCAGCATGCGCGAGCGAGCGGCCGCAGTGGGGGGAAGCACGGCGATCGGCCCACGCCCCGGCGGCGGATTCGTCGTGGCGGCATGGTTGCCGTTGAGCAGCGCGCAGAGTACGGAACGTGAACGAGTGAGGAACGAGGGCGCCCGATGACGATCCGGGTCCTGCTGGCGGACGATCAGGCGCTGCTGCGCGGCATGCTCAGACGGCTTGTCGACAACACTCCGGGCATGGAGGTGGCCGGCGAGGCAGCGGACGGTGCCGAGGCGGTCGAGCTCGTACGGGCTCAGGGCGCGGACGTGGTCCTCATGGACATCCGGATGCCCGGAACCGACGGCATCGAAGCCACTCGGACCATCGCAGCTGATCCCGCCCTCGGCGAAGTGAAGGTGCTGGTCCTGACCACGTTCGAGATCGACGAGTACGTTGCGGAGGCGGTCCGGGCGGGAGCGAGGGGTTTCATCGGCAAGGGCGCCGACCCCGAGGACCTGCTGGCGGCGATCGAGACCGTCGCGGCCGGCGAGCCCATACTGTCAGCAGCGGCAACGGCCGCCCTCATGGCCCGTTTCCAGGCTCACGCCCCGCGCAACTGGGCGAAGGAGACTGAGCGGTTGGCGGAACTCACGCCACGAGAGCGCGAGACGTTGGTCCTGGTGGCGAGCGGCCTGACCAATGACGACATCTCCGAGCGACTGCAGTTGAGCCGACACACCGTCAAGACGCATGTCAACCGGGCCATGACCAAGATCGGTGTCAGTGAGCGGGCGCAGCTTGTGACGATCGCCTACGAGAGCGGATTGGTGCAGCCGGGCGACATGCTCTGACACCGCGTCCGGCCCCCGAACGCGGTAGGCGGCTGTATGCATAACGCGCCCGCGGTAGGCGCAAAGCACCGCGGGTGGCTGACGACCGGGCGACCGGACGCGAGAGAGGCTGGGGCAGGTCGCCGGAGGCCAGGCGAATTCGGCCATGAGGCGACTCGCACGACTCCGTCCATTCCCAGAAATGAGACCTGTCTCGATGTCCTGGCTGTCTCGGATCAGTCTGGTCAACCGCAAGTTGGCCGCATTGATCACGATCATCGTCGTTGCCTTCGGGGCGTACGCCGCCTCGTCCCTCAAACAGCAGCTGATCCCCAACATCTCCTTCCCCGCGGTCACCGTGACCGCCACCTATGCGGGAGCCTCGCCGCAGGTGGTGGAGGACCAGGTCGTCAAGCCGATCGAGGACGCCGTCAAGAGCGTCGACGGGGTCGAAACGGTGACCTCCACATCGAGGCAGGGCTCGGCCTCCGTCCAGCTGCAGTTCGACTACGACGCTGATGTCGACACCAAGGCGAACGACGTCCAGCAGGCGCTCTCGAAGAGCTCCGCGAGCCTGCCCGACAACGTCGACCCCGAGGTCCAGAAGGGCAGCAGCGACGACCAACCGACCATGACGCTGGCCGTCACCTCCGACGAGGATCAGCAGGACCTGGCGAAGGTGCTCGAGGACAAGGTTGTCCCGGAGCTGAAGGCCGTCGACGGGGTCAACCAAGCCACGGTCACCGGTGAACGCGACCGGAAGGTCGTCATCACCCCGGACTCCGGCAAACTTCAGGACGCCGGCCTGACCGTCCAGTCGATCAAGAGCGCGCTGACGTCGAACGGCTCCACCTCGCCCGGCGGATCCGTGAACTCCGGCAAGAAGTCGCTCAGCATCCAGATCGGCGGTGCCCTGACCTCCGTCCAGCAGGTCAAGGACCTGTGGCTGAGCGCGGAGACCGGCGCCGGCAGCGCCTCGGGGGCGAGTGGTCCCGGCGGCGCCGCGGCAGGCACGTCCTCGACCACGGGTTCCACGGGTTCCACGGGTTCCGGTTCCTCCAGCCCGGTGCAGCTCGGGGACGTAGCCACGGTCGAGCTCAAGGACTCCGACGCCACCACGCTCACCAGGACCAACGGCAAGGAGAGCCTCGGCGTAGCAATCACGATGGACCAGGACGGCAGTTCGTCGTCCATCTCCCAGGACGTCCGCGGGAAGCTGTCCGGCCTGGAGAAGGACCTCGGCCATGATGCGCGGATAACCGTGGTCTCCGACAACGGCCCGCAGGTCCGGCAGGCCGTCGTCGGCCTGTTCGAGGAGGGCCTGCTCGGTCTGCTGATGGCGGTCCTCGTGATCGTCGTCTTCCTGCGCTCCGTCCGCTCCACCCTGGTCACGGCCGTCTCGATCCCGTTGTCCCTGCTCATCGCGCTGATCGCGCTGTGGACGAAGGACTACTCGCTCAACGTCCTCACCCTCGGAGGCCTGACCCTGGCGGTCGGCCGGGTCGTCGACGACTCGATCGTGGTCCTGGAGAACATCAAACGCCACCTCGGCTACGGCGAGGAAAAGGGCACCGCCATCCTGACGGCGGTGCGCGAGGTATCCACCGCGGTCACTCTCTCCACTCTCACCACGGTGGCGGTGTTCGTGCCCATAGCCCTGGTCAGCGGCCTGG